>NZ_JBFLUG010000088.1:0-32885 GCF_041008525.1 Parafrankia sp. FMc2
GATCTCGAACACCTCGCCGCGGATGACGACGGGAACATCCTGCTCGCGTTCCACCCGGCCGGAGACAATATCGGCGTCCGCGACGCACCGCTGACCGTCTCACTGGTCGCACTTTGGCACGACGGCCGCCTGCTGCTCGTGTTCAACCGACAGCGCGCCTGCTGGGAACTGCCGGGCGGGATGATCGACCTAGGCGAAACACCACGCCAGGCAGCCACTCGCGAGCTGCACGAGGAATCCGGCTGCCAGGTCGATGATCTAACCTTTGCTGGCTACGCGCGGTTCGCGCTTGGCCCCGAGCAACGCACCGAATACGCCGCGATCTACGCCGCGCACGCGACCCCAAACAACGCCTTCGCCCCGAACGACGAGATCACCGCGATCACCTGGTGGGACGGCACCTCACTGCTCGCCGGCCGGATTCAACCACTCGACGTCTGCCTGGGACGGCTCGCCCGAGCCGCACTGCCCTAGCAACCTGGGCTTCCGCACACCGATCAAAATCACCCTGGCTGCCTGGTCTCGTTGCCAACCGGGCAGCGGCAGACACCGGCGAACACGCATCGTCACGGCCAGGTGGGGCCAAAACTCGTTCCCCAACCAACCCGCGAAGATCGACAAGTGGGGCCAGGAGCCGCTGGAAGGTGGGGCCAAAACTCGCTACCGGAGCCAACAGTGCGTCCCCCGCGTACCGCGCTGGGTGATGATGGACGGGTGCCTACACGCCGCCCCCCGCGCCCCGCCGTCGACAACGGCCGCGTCCTCGTCGCCAGCGACCACTACCTGCTGGCCGCGACCGAGGCCCTGGCGAAGGTCGACCCCGACAAGCTCGACCCGCCCGGCCTGCTGGCCTACGCGCAGACCTGCGCGCTGGTGGCGGTAGCCGGGCGGGTGGACGAGCTGCCCGAGCAGATCGGCCACACGCTCAGGTAGGACCGCCCGGCCCGTAGGAGTCCGCCAGGTCCCGCACCAGCCGGATGATGAACCCGCCTCGCTCCGGCGCCACCTGGTACAGCCGCATGGGTGGCCGCCCCGCTATCGCGCTGAGAAGCCCGAGCAGCACGTCAGCCCCGGAGACCCCGGCCCTGATGCGCACGGTGGCTCCGTGCTCGTCGGCCTCGACCACATAGGGGGGCTGCTCCTCAAGCCAGGGCTCGGTGAGCGGCTTGACCGGCTGGCCGCTGGTGCACATCGCGGCAACGGCCGGGAAGGGGTGAGATGATTTCGATGGCACGGGCGGTCCTCTCCTGACCGTTCGCACTCGGCCCCGTACCGGTGGTGACACACCGTGCGGGGCCGCGCCATGTGTAGTGGACCGCTCACGGTAGCCGATTACCGTACGGCCGTACACCACGGCCGGCAGGTACGGCCCCTCGGTTCTAGCGTCCGGGCAGTGGCAGGCCCCGGCGGCGACGAGTGGGTGCGCAGGTCCGACCTGGTGGACCTGGTGGGTATCGACCAGCTCCGCCACCTGCTGGGCGCCGCCCGCCGGGACGGCCGCCGCGGCGAGCGGGTGGCCCGCTCCTACGCGGTGGAGGTCGCCAACTCCAAGGGCTTCCCGGACCCGGTGATCGCCCACCCCAGTGTCACCGACCCGCAGATCCGGCTGTGGCTGCGCGGGGACGTCGAGCGCTGGCTCGACGCCCACCGCCCCGGCTGGCGCGCCTAGCGGCCCGACCGCGCCGGCTGGCGGGGCCGGTACCCGCGCCGGTCCCGGCCGTTCCACCGCGGTGCCGCCCGTGTGGCCAGCGCCGGGGCGTTGACCGGCCAGCGCGCCAGCGCCTCCTCCCCCACCAGCCGCACCAGCTCCGCGCGCAGCGCCCGGGTGGCGGCCACCCGCGGCCCCAGCTCCGCCATCGTCCAGCTCTCGCCCTCTCCGGCGAGACGCACCCGCACCGGCCGCTGTCCCGGGTGGGCCTCCAGGGCCACCCGCAGCCCCTCCACCAGTGCGGCGTCCACCGCGGCGGCGTCGAGCGCGAGCCCCACCGGCGCCTCGTCGGCGGCGGCCGAGGTGTCCAGCACGGTGATCGCGTCAGCCACCACCGCGTACGCGCCGTCCCGCACGCTGACCCGTCCGCGAATCGAGACCACCGCGTCGACCGCGAGCTGGTGGTAGCACTCCTGGTAGGTGCGGGAGAAAAACAGGACCTCCGCGATCCCGCCGAGGTCCTCCAGCGTGACCGGCGCCCACGGGTTGCCCGAGGACTTGGCGACCTTGCGCTCCACCGCGGAGATCAGGCCGGCGAGGTGCACCTCCTGGCCGTCGCGGGTGGTCTCCTCCAGGTCCGCCAGCGCCACCGTGCTGTGCCGCTCCAGCAGCTCCTGCGCCCCGTGCAGCGGGTGGCCGGAGACGTACAGGCCCAGCATCTCCCGCTCCCGGGCCAGCAGCTCGTCGCGCGGCCACTCCGGGCCGTCCAGCGCGATGCCCTCCCCGGCGCCGGCCGGGGCCTCCTCCCCGAGCTCGGCGGCGGCCTCGGCGAACAGGTCCAGGTGCCCGGCCTCCTCGTAGCGCTTGGCGGGCACCGCCGCGCCGATGGCGGCCTCGTGCCCCTCGTGCAGGGGGCGGCGCGGGTGGCCCAGCGAGTCGAACGCGCCGGCCTGGATCAGTGAGCCGACGGCCCGCTTGGTGCAGGCGGCGGCGTCGGCCTTGTGCAGGAAGTCCGGGAAGGAGGTGAACGCCCCGCGCTCGCGCCGGGTGGCCGCGATCGACTCCACCACGCCCACGCCCACGTTGCGCACCGCGCCGAGCCCGAACCGCACGTGCTCGTCCACGGGGGTGAAGTGCAGGCCGGAGGTGTTGACGTCCGGGGGCAGCACCCGCACGCCCATGCGCCGGCACTCCGCCAGGTAGACGGCGAGCCGGGCCTTGTCATTGCCCACCGAGGTCAGCAGCGCGGCCATGTACTCCGCCGGATAGTTGGCCTTGAGGTAAGCGGTCCAGAACGCCACCACCCCGTAGCCGGCGGTGTGGGACTTGTTGAACCCGTAGCCGGAGAAGGGCACCAGTACGTCCCACAGCGCCTGCGCGGCCTCGGCGGAGTAGCCGCGCTCGACCATGCCGGCGGTGAACTCCGCGTGGTGGGCGTCGAGGACCTCCTTCTTCTTCTTGCCCATCGCCCGGCGCAGCAGGTCCGCGCGGCCGAGGGAGTACCCGGCGAGGTCCTGCGCGATGGTCATCACCTGCTCCTGGTAGACCACCAGGTGGTAAGTGGCACCCAGGATCGGCTCCAGCGCCTCGGCCAGCTCGGGGTGGATCGGAGTGACCGGGCTGCGCCCGTTCTTGCGGTCGGCGTACTCGATGTGGGAGTTCGCCGCCATCGGGCCGGGCCGGTACAGCGCCAGCACCGCGGCGATGTCCTCGAACTCGCTGGGCTCCATCAGCCGCAGCAGGTGACGCATGGCGGTGCCGTCGAGCTGGAACACCCCGAGGGTGTCGCCGCGGGCCAGCAGCTCGAACGTGGGCCCGTCCGCCAGCGGCAGCGTGGTCAGGTCCACCTCGACGCCGCGGTTGGCGCGGACGTGCCGCACCGCGTCGTCGATCACGGTCAGGTTGCGCAGGCCCAGGAAGTCCATCTTCAGCAGGCCCATCGCCTCGGCCTGCGTGTACGGGAACCCCGTGATGATCGCGCCGTCCGCGTCCCGGCGGTGGATGGGCAGCACGTCCAGCAGCGGCTCGGCGGACAGGATCACCCCGGCGGCGTGCACCCCGACGCCGCGGGTCAGGCCCTCCAGTCCGAGCGCGGTGTCGATCACGTGCCGCGCGGCCTCGTCCGCCTCGTACAGCGCGCGCACCTGCGCGGCCTCGGCGTGCCGGGGGTGCGCGGGGTCCACGACCCCGGCCAGCGGCATCCCGTTGCCGAAGACGTCCGGGGGCAGCGCGGCGTTGATCTTCTCGCCGAGCTGGTACGGGTAGCCCAGCACGCGGGAGGCGTCCTTGACCGCCGCCTTGGCCTTGATGGTGCCGAAGGTGACGATCTGGCACACCCGGTCGTCGCCGTACTTCTCGGTGACGTAGCGGATCATGTCGCCGCGGCGGCGCTCGTCGAAGTCGAGGTCGATGTCCGGCGGCGAGACGCGCTCCGGGTTGAGGAACCGCTCGAAGATCAGCCGGTGCTCGATCGGGTCCAGCTCGGTGATCCCGAGTACGTAGGAGACCATTGAGCCGGTGGCCGACCCGCGGCCCGGACCCACCCGGATGCCCTGACTGCGCGCGTGGGCGCAGATGTCCGCCACTACCAGGAAGTACGCGGGGAAGCCCATCTTCTCGATGACGCCCAGCTCGTACTGAACCCGGGCGAGCACCTCCGGCGCCGGGCTGTCCCCGAACCGCCAGCGCACCCCACGCTCGGTCTCCGCCCGCAGCCAGGACTCCTGTGTCTCGCCGGCCGGCACCGGGAAGCGGGGCATCCGGTCGACGTAGGCGAACACCTCGTCGTACGGCTGCACCCGCTCGGCGATCAGCAGCGAGGAGTCACACGCGCCGGGCACCTGGTCGTCCCACAGCGCCCGCATCTCCTCGGCGGACTTGAGGTAGTAGCCGTCGCCGTCGAACCGGAAGCGCTTGGGGTCGGAGAGCTGTCGGCCGGTGCCCACGCACAGCAGCACCTCGTGCGCGGCGGCCTGGTCCCGGGTGACGTAGTGGGAGTCGTTGGTGGCCAGCGGGCGCAGCCCGAGGCGGCGGCCGATGTCCAGCAGGCCGTCGCGGACCGACCGCTCGATGGCGAGGCCGTGGTCCATCAGCTCCAGGAAGAAGTTCTCCCGCCCGAAGATCTCCCGGTAGGTCTCGGCGGCCCGCAGCGCGGCGTCGAACTGTCCGAGGCGCAGCCGGGTCTGGACCTCTCCGGACGGGCAGCCGGTGGTGGCGATGATCCCCTCGGCGTGCTGGGCGACCAGATCCGCGTCCATCCGGGGCTTGCGGTAGTAGCCCTCCAGGCTGGCCAGCGAGGACAGCCGGAACAGGTTCCGCAGTCCGGTGGCGTTCTCCGCCAGCATGGTCATGTGGGTGTACGCCCCGGCGCCAGAGACGTCTCCGCCCTCACCGGCGGGGTCGGCGTTGCGCTGGTTGCCCGTGCCCCAGAACACCGGCGCCTTCTCGAAGCGGGACTGCGGGGCCAGGTACGCCTCGATGCCGATGATCGGGGTGACGCCAGCCTTCTGCGCCTCAGCGTGGAAGCGGTGGGCGCCGAACATGTTGCCGTGGTCGGTCATGCCCACCGCGGGCATGCCGAGCCGGGCGGCCTCGGCGAACAGCTCGCCCACCTTGGCCGCGCCGTCGAGCATGGAGTGCTCGGTGTGGACGTGCAGGTGGACGAACTGGCCGGCGCTCATCCCTGGAGCCGAGAGGAGCGCGCAGCCCGGCGGTCCGATTCGACTCGGATTGCGTCAAGCAGGATGGCGTTTTCGGTCTCGACGTGGCGCTGCGCGACGTTCTGACGCGCGCCCTCCAGCTCCTCGTCAGAGAGCCCGCGAAGCCCGTTGCCCAGGACTAGCTGGGCGACGCGGACCTGCACGGCCCGGTCGAGGAGGGTCTCCACCTCGCGATTGGTGATCGCCGATAGCTGCTGCTCACTGGTCACGACGGTCGTCTCCCTCGTCGGCGTAGGTCCAGTGCTCGCCGTCCCAGGCCACGGGCCGGGACGGCGGATAGACCCACCGGGCAGGCCAGGTTCCGGGCTCGCGCGGCTCGTACTGGCGGGCCTCCACCCACTGCCCCTCGGGCGGGCTGGTCAGCTCGGCCTGGAGACGCTCGGCGGCTTCCTCGGGCGTGCGGCCGAACGCCGAGGCGCTCCAGCAGCGCTGCCCGTCCGTCGTGTTGGCGCTCAGCAGTGCCAGGTGGTACGGGAAGGCCCACGTCGGCTCGTGGTGCAGACGCGGGCCGCCCGCGCCCGCCGAGAGTGCGGCCAGCTCGTCGAGTGCGGCGCGGGGGTCCGTCATCGCCCCGCCTCGCCGGCCACGAGCGCGTGCGCGACGGACAGCGCTTCGTCCCGCGTCCGGGTGAAGCCGTCCAGGCTCTCCGGGTCGCGCACCCACGCGCCGGACCGGCTGTAGAGCGTCCGCCCGCGCCCGACGGTCCACTCGCCACCGCCCGCCGGCTTGACCTCGACCCCGGGCACCGGCTGGCCCTCGATCCACAGGCCGTGGTGGTCCCCGATGCGGAACTCCACCGCGGTGTCCAGGTCGCGCCGCAGCGTGGTGATCTCCCGGACGTCCGGCAGTGCGGTGCCGTTGGGCAGCCCCGGGTCCCGGCTCGCGTCTGCCAGCGCCCGCGCGAGCACGTCCTCGACGGTCTGGCCGGCGCGGGCCGCGCCTACCAGGAACTGCGTGATCGCGGCGGCGCGGTCCACCTGGACGGTGGCATTGGCGGTAGCGAAAACGCCCATGCCGTAGTCGAAGTCGACCCGCCGCCCGGTGAGGCTCTCGGTCTTGCCCCCGTATCGCTGCCGGATGGTGGACTCGGGGTGGACGGCGACGACCAGGCCGCTGCCACCCATGGTCTCGAAGCCTTCGTTGTAGCCGTACGCCTCCGCCTCCAGCGGCGTCGGGGGCCGGCTGATGTGCACGTACTCGCCCACGAGGCCGCTCAGGCTCGCGAGGTCCAGGCTGGTCGTCGGCGGCGGCGTGGCCGCGGTCTCGTGGGGTTGGGTCACGGTGGACTCGCTTCCTGGCTGGAGTGGTGGTGGGGTGCGGCCGAGGGGCGCGGCCCGGTCGAGCCGCGCCCCTCGGGATGGGTGGGTTAGAAGGGCGGCTCGTCGCCGCTGTAGCCGCCCGGGGCCATCGACCACGGGTCGTCGGCCGCGCCGCCCCGCGCGGCGGCAGGGGCCGCCTGGCGCGCGGCGCCGTTCTGGCCGCCACCGTTCTGCCCGGCGAAGCCACCGCCCTGCCCGCGCTCGGTCTTGGTGACCTTGGCGGTGGCGTACTTCAGGCTCGGGCCGATCTCGTCGACGTCCAGCTCGATGACGGTGCGCTTCTGGCCCTCGCGGTCCTCGAAGTTGCGCTGCTTGAGACGACCCTGAACGATCACGCGCGAACCCTTGGTGAGGTCGGACGCCGCGAGGTTCTCCGCGGCCTGCCGCCAGATGGAGCAGCGCAGGAAGAGGGCCTGGCCGTCCACGTACTCGTCGCCCTTCTTCACCCTTGGTGTTGAGGCCACGGTGAACGAGGCGACGGCCGCGCCGTTTGGCGTAAACCGCAGCTCGACGTCATTTGTCAAATTGCCAATGATTGTCACGATCGGCTCACCAGCCATTGCGTCACGATGCCTTTCTGCGCCCAAGCGCCGGGTTGATGCGAACGGGTCCGCCAATGTTTCGCCAGGTGCGACCATTGACGATGTCCGCGACAGCACTGATGCTGACTTTCTTCTCGCTGGCGAGCGCTACGATCGTCTCGCCCTGGTCGAAGCGGACGCGGATCGATACGACTTCCGCGTTGGTGAACTTTGCTGTGCTGCTGCGCTCGCCTGGCGCAGACGGCCTGCCGCTGCGCCCCTTGACGTGCATGTCCTGCGTGTTGTCTCTCGGCGTCCCCAGGAAGAGATGGCTTGGTCGCACGCACGGCGGGTTGTCGCAACGGTGGCAGACAATCATTCCGGGTGGGATTGGACCGAACGCCAAGACCCACGAGTAGCGATGAGTCCCAGTCTCCTTACCGTCCCGACGAATGCGGCCGTGACCAAACTGATTGCGAGCACCCTTCCACTCCCAGCACTCGCCAGCCTGGTCCACCTTCTTCCAGAACTCCTCGATTGGAGCGAATCCTGCCGGCCTCGGCGCCATTAGGACTCGTCGTGCCATTCGGTTGCCAGGTTCACGGTGATGACGGTTTCTCCGGCCATGAGGGCCTCCTTCGGTGGTGGCGGAACGGGACGATGGGAAGTCGGCGACGCCGGGACTACGCCCGGGTGCTGGATGGCTGGATTTGTGGCACCTCTGTGGCGCAGGTATCAGCGCAGGTCACAGGGCTGCCACAACGGGACGTGTGGACCCGCGCGTAGGCCCCTCGAGGTGGCAGGATCGCCGCACGAACTCCTCGGCAGCGCGCCGAAATTCGACCCCGCACTCCCGAAGTGCTTCCCGAAAGGACGCCGTCGTCGTGGCTGAGCCGGCCCCCCGCCGCAACATCGAATCCTGGGCACACGAGCTGCCCGTCAGCTTCGTGGAATGCCGCACCATGGGGCACCGCTGGCAGCCCCACACCGCGACCTGGGACCGCGAGGCGCGCGCCTACCACGTCATCCACGCCTGCGACCGCTGCGACACCCATCGCAAAGCCTGGTGGACCCGCAACGGCGCGGTCACCTCCGCCGGCTACGACTACCCCGACGGATACCTCACCCGCGACGTCGGCTACATCGGTGCCGACGGGCGCGGCGTCCTGCGCACCGAATACCTCGCCCGCATGTTCGATGCCAAGCCGCGGCGCGCTGGCGCGGAGGCCAAGGGCTCCGCAGGCTGACGCGCCGTAATACGGCAGAGGCGATTTCACGCCGCCTCTTGTCGCAGCACGGCCGCGCGGCGCGCGACGGTGCGGTCGGAGATGTGCAGCCGCCGGGCGGTGGCGAGCTGGGACAGTCCGGCGGCGAGGAGGCGGTCGATCGCCGCGCCGCGCTCGGCCGTCGACATGCACGCGGGCGGGTTACCGCTCACGGCCCGCTCCACGGCGATCTGGTCGATGTCGTGCTCGCCCCGCCAGCACGACAGGCAGAACACGACGCCGGTGGAGCGGGTGCGCAGCTCGTGGCCGGCATGCTCGGCGAGGTACTCCTCGCGGGTGCGCTGCGTCGATCGCTCCCGCTGCCGCCGGCACTCCCGGCAGCAGTGCCGACCGGCCTGGTCGACGTAGGCGTGCTCGGCGTAGGCGTGGCCTCGGCCGCAGTGGGTGCGCCAGTTCTCGTGGAGGGTCCGCCACGTCCGCCCGTAGCGGATCTTGCGGATGGTCTCGGGGGACACCCCGTACAGCGGCGCGAGGTCCTCGTTGCACGCCCCGGTGGCGATCAGCTCCCGGATCTCGACCACCTGGTCCGGGGTGAGCTTGGCGGCGGGGCGGCTCACCGGGACCACCGCTCCCACACCGTGATGCCGGCGTCCCGCGCCAGCTCCATGCAGCCCCAGGTGCCGTGCGTGGCGTGCCCGGCCGGAAGTAGCACCCCGCCGAGCCCGTAACAGGGGCCCGGCTTGTCGCAGGGCACGCAGTAGGCGATGGCGCCGTCCGCACCGAGCTTGACCATGTGGGCGTTGCGCAGGTGGCCGGCGCGCTGACCGTTGATCTTCCACTCGGCGGGCGAGACCGGGTATTTCTCGTGGCCGACGCCGGAGGTCCGCTCGCACCAGGCGCGGGCGAGTCGGTCGGCGCCCCGGGCGTCGCCGTGCACCACAGTGAGCCGTTGCCCGCGCGACCGGGCGAGGGCGTGCACCCTGTCCAGGTCCGCCCACACGCGGCTCCGGTCGCGCCACACGCGGGCGCCGGTGATCAGCACGCGCATCACGGCACCCACACGACCCGCCCGCGCTGGGCGTAGTAGTCCCACACCGCGCGGGCCGGTCGGCCCAGCGAGCGGCGCGAGATCGGCGGGGCGAGCACGATCCGGCCGTCCCGGACGACCAGGCCGAACGTGGCGTGCCGCAGCAGGACAACGATCACGGCGCGCTCCGGCGGAGTCCGGCGGTCGTGCGGTCGTAGGCGCACGTCTCGCCCTCGACGAGGGGGCCGGTGTCGCAGGCGCCCAGGATGTCCTCGTGCCGTACCAGCACGGCCCGCAGGTCGTTGTGGTCCACCCACCAGCCGCGCCCGGCGGCGTCCTCGGCGAGCACCTCGCCTACGCGGGTGCCCCAGGCAGAGCCCCACACCGCCTCGCCCGCCGAGCGGTAGGCGGCGCCGAACTGCCGGCGTGCCGCGTCATTGGTGATCTCGATGGCCACGATGTGGCCGACGGGCAGCGCGTGCGGGCCGGGGGTGCGCGGGACGCCCTGCCGGTCGCTACGTCCCACGGTCTCCCGGCGCCGCGTCACGCCGGTGGGGATGGACAGGTCGGCGGTCACGCCTCACCCCCGACCCGCGCCCACAGGCTCGGCGTCACGTCGCGGACGGCCAGCGTGCGGCCGTGCTCGTCGTTGTGGACGGCCCGGCGGGCGGCGTCGTGGTAGCCGTAGTGGGCCACCTCGCCGCGGTGCCGCACGCCCCAGTCCAGACGCCGGAGCCCCTTGCCCCGGCGTGCGGCCTCGACGTCGCCAGGGGTGGGCTCGCGCCAGTCCCCGTAGTCGAGGTCACGCACCACACGCTCGCCCGGGGCGAGGCCGGGGTCAGCGGCGGCACGGGCGGCGATCTCGCCCCAGTGCTCCTCGGCGGCCCTGGAGCCCCAGTGCTCCCCGCCCTCGATCTCCTCGGCGAAGACCTCGACGGGACTCTCCGGGTCCTCGATCCACGGCCGGTGCTCGCGGACCCACTCCGGGCTCAGGTCGGTGTAGCGCAGGCCGTGCTCGCGGGTGATGGGGAAGCTCATGCCGCGCTCCTGGCGGGAGTCAGTCCGATGCGGTCGTTGAGGTGGCCGTCCGGCAGGGTCCGCCCCGGGCGAGGCACCACCCGCGTGACGCCAAAGGCGTCAAAGCCACACCACGGGTCGATCTCGCACGCGGTGAGGTTGGCCCGCTCGACGTTGGCCTCGGCCTCCTCGGGGGTGTCGTACGGGCCGAGGAGGCAGCCCGTCCGGGAGCCCCGGCGCACGGTGACGTAGAAGGCCTCCATCAGGCGGCCTTCCGGGCGAGCGCGACCGCCTGGCGGATCAACGTCACGACGTGCATGTAGTTCGGGTCCTGCGGGTTGGTGATCATCAGGGTGGCGTGCTTGCGCGGGTCGGTGTCGGTCTTGGCCAGGCCGATGTGCACCCGCTCGCCGCCGGTGGCCTCCAGCGCGTCCAGCAGGTACTGCGCGTTGAGGTGCAGCGGGATCTCCGGGCCGTCGTACTCGGCCTCGACCGCTTCGCGGGCCTC
This sequence comes from Parafrankia sp. FMc2, assembly GCF_041008525.1. Classification (NCBI taxonomy): domain Bacteria; kingdom Bacillati; phylum Actinomycetota; class Actinomycetes; order Frankiales; family Frankiaceae; genus Parafrankia; species Parafrankia sp. FMc2. Next base: position 10,986 of record NZ_JBFLUG010000088.1, read on the forward strand.
CCCGGCCGCCGAGGCGCCGGTCAGCTCCAGCTCGCCCGGAGTGAAGGTCAGGTCCATGCGGATCGCCTTGACCTTGTCCCGCTCGGCAGCCGGGACCACCCGTCGGATCGCATCTACCAGCTCGGCGCGATCCACCGCCGCGGTGAGCACTGGCTTGGCGATGGCCAGCGTGCGGGCGTACGGCGCCGCGACGCCCATCACGGTGCCCGCGCTCACCGACCGGCCCGGCCAGCTCAGCCCGAACCTGCGCGCGCCCTGGGTGGCCGTGCTGACCGGGTCCAGGTGCAGCGAGGCGTCGCCGGACTTCGGCAACCCCTGGGCGACGGCCACCAGGGTGGCCGGCAGCAGGACGCCGGCGTCGCCGGTGTAGCCCAGCACCGGCTCCAGCGCGACCCGCGCCACCGCGAGCCGGCGCCGGTCGGTGGCCGCCAGGGTGAGCGTGTCCGCGGTGTCCGCCGAGATCGACCGGAACGGCGGGTCCGCCTCGGGCTCGCCGACACCGGGGGCCACTCGGGCCACCGCGTCGCGCAGCGCCTCGGCCTTGACTCGGCCGATCTCCGTCGGCACCGCCGGGAACTGCGGCCACGCCACGTTCATGGTGCGCGCGTGCAGGACCATCGCCCCGCAGGTCAGCGTGAGGGCGGTCCCCTCCAGCTCCAGGGTGACCGGGGCCTTGCGCAGGCGTCCGGCCACCTCCGTGACGAGCTTGGCGTGCAGGATCGCCGTGCCTGGGGTGTCCACCGTGGCCTCCACCTCGGCGGTGGCCCAGACGTCGAGGTCGGTGGCCTGGAGGACCAGGCGGCCGTCCTCGGCGGTGAGGTGGACGGCGGACTGGACCTGTGTGAGGTCGCGGCTGCCGTGCGCGTCGCTGCTCGTCCGGCGCACCACCTTGCCCAGCCAAGCGACCGCGTCCGCGAGGTCCTTGGCCTGGACGGTGGCCCTCACGCGGCGTCCGCCTGCGGCGCTGGGGCGGTGGTCACCGGCGCGGGCGTGGCCGCGGGCTTGCTCCGGTCGAGGGTCAGCCCCTCCTCGGCGAGCGCGTCGTCCACCCACTGCGGCGACGCGGCGTGGACGTACTGCGGCAGGGTCTTGCGCCGGGCGAGTTCGCGGAACGCCCCCAGCGCCTCGCCGCACTGCTCGACGATCTCGTCCTTGCTCAACAGGTCCCGGTTGGTCGCGTCCACGAGCTGCTGGGCGAGCGACGACAGCGCCATCGGGTCCATGCCGGCGGTGACCGGGTGGTGCTCCAGGACGTCCCGCGCGGCGTAGTAGGCGGGGTCGTCGGCGTCCTGGAGGACGGGCGGGGCGAGCAGCAGGTTCATCGGGTTCGGCACGGTGGCTCCTTCGCTGGCAGCGCGGGCAGGTCTCTCGCCTTACTCCGCCTCATCGTCATTGTATGTCAGTGTGACACGAGAAATCGAGAGATTGGGGAGCGCACGTGTCCGCCCCGCCGCGCGCTCCCCGGGGTCCTGCTACAGCGGGCTGGACAGCCCGGTCGAGATCGTGTCGACCACGGCGAAGCCGAGGTGGTCCACGGCCTCGTCCGCGTGCTCGGCGCACATCTCCACCGGCTCGAACGCGGCGGTGCCCACGAGTGCGGACAGGTGGGTGCGTCCAGGCACCGCCACCACCACCCGCGCGGGCGGGTCGAGGCAGCGACCGAACGCGCAGACGTCGCCGGTCACGTCGACGCTCCCGGCGCCAGGTGGCCGTTGGCCCAGCCGTACGAGATCAGCTCCCGGTAGGTGCGCAGCAGGTCGGCGGGCACCTTGGCCTCGTCGATCCCGCGCCATCCGTCCGACAGGGTGATGACGGCGCCGAGCCGCTCCAGCTCGGCGTTGAGGCGCTCCAGGTCGCGGTCGAAGCACTCCCGCTGCATGGGCGCGCCCGGCACGCGGGCGCTCACGAGGTCGCCCCCGGCACCCACACCCAACGAGAGTGGGCGAGCGATGGCTCGGGCCGACCGATCGCACGCGTCCGCTCCGCGCGCCCCCGCACGATCTCGCCCAGGCTTACGCGCTGCCTGGTGTAGCGCCCCACGAGCACCTGCGTTGGTCGGTCCAGGTGGTCCGCGCACACGTACCGCACCCGCGGCGCCTTCGCGACGGCCGGCTGGCCGCACTTCGCGTACCCGCAGACCGGCCTGAAGCCGAGGGCGTAGGCCACGCCGTCGAGCAGCCCGACGAAGCAGACCCGGCACCCGCTCGGATAGAGGCAGACCCGCATGCCGCAGGCGCGGCACGTTGTGGGTCGGTGATCGCCGTCCGGCCCGCCCTGGCCGCAGTAGCGGCACCCGCCGGGTATCCGGTGCTCGATGAAGGTCAGGTCACCCCACCGGCCCAGCGGGTCGTTCGGGTCAGTCGGAAGCGGTACAGCCGGCGCGGGCGTGCTCACAGGTACTCCCCCGCCAGATCGGGCGGCACGACCCAGCCCCACGGCCGGTCCAGCGGAAGCTCCGTGAGCCACCCGGCTTCCCGGGCAGTCCGCTCGGCCTCCGCGATGTCCTCGGCGGTCAGGCTCAGGCTGTCGCGAGCCCAGAACCGCACCGGCTTGCCGGTGGCGATGGCGGCGCGCAGGCCCTCCGGGCCGCTGTAGGCGTTGACCAGCACGGTGTCACCCTCGTCGGTGACGTCGTCGGCGTAGTCCAGCGCGTCCGCGGACAGGTCACCCGGCCAGAAGCTCTTCAGGTCGAGCGGGTTCGGCAGGGGGGACGTCATGCCACGCTCCTGCTCCCACGCCGGCCCCGGCGTCGGCCGGCGCGCACGGTCTGCCGGTCCGGCTCTGACAGCGAGGACTCCGAGCCCGTGGCGGTGGTGTAGTCCAGCTCGCGGTAGCCGGTATCCCGTCCGGCCGAGTCGCGAACCCGCGGGTTGATGCGCTCGTTGAGATAGGCCTCCGTGCAGGGCCAGCAGAACAGGTCGCCCTCGCATGGCGTCAGTCCGGACTGCCAGCACCCCCGGTGCCGCACGGGCTGCGCGAACCGCCCACACCCGGTGCAGGTCAGGGCGACCTCGGCGTCTCCGGCGCTGACCACGATGCCCATCTGGAGGTCGCTCGGGTAGATGCCGTGGGCGGCGAGGACGCGCACCCATTCCGGTGCCGCGGTGAAGGTCGAGCACGGCCAGGACTCGCCGTCCAGGTCGCAGACCCCGTCGGCCTCGCGGTGGCCGGAGATCAGCAACCAGGCGGCCCGGTGGGTTCCGATGTCGTACCCGCCCGGGATCTCCACCCGGCGCCGGTACATGACCGCCTCGCCGTCCCAGGCGGCCTCAGTGGCGATCTGGCTGGCGGTCACGCCGTGCTCCTTCCGTGGTGGTCGGGGTTGCGGTGCCGCACGAACCGCGGGTGCCCGCCCTCCCAGGGCGACTTCCGCAGGCAGACCAGGCACGCCCCACGCTCGGAGGCCTCGTGCGCGGCCTTGCTCCAGGCGGCCTGACGCGCGGCCCGGGACGCCGCGTCGCTCCGCGCCAGCGCCTCGACCTCGTCGCGGGCCCGCTCCCGGCGGGCATCCTCGGCAGTCAGGCGGGCGAAGACGTCCCGCACGTACTGCTCGTTCGCCCACTGCGAGGCCACGCACGCCGGGTTGGGGCAGGTGTCCTCGTGGGCCTTCTGGCCGGTGCGGCACCAGGGGCAGGCGAACCAGGCGCCGTCCTGCTGCCACTCGATCGGCTTGCTGTCGCCGGTGGCCAGCACCATCACGTCGCCGTCGCGGTGGGCGATCACGACGCGGCCTCGCTCGACTTCGGGCGCAGCACGTAGTGCAGCGGCCACAGCCGGCGCTCCACCCTGTAGGTGCCGTCGCAAAGGTCGAGCAGCGTGGCCTTCGTGTCCTTGTCCAGCCAGCTCAGGGCGGACAACGCGGGCTGCGTCGCCTCTCGGTTGTCGCTGAACGGGTTGACCAGCACGCAGTCCAGCGCGCGAGCGTAAGCGCGCCTCTTGAGGTCGAAGAACCGCTCGTCGTCGCGCTCGATCACAAGGGGCTGGGGGTCGCCGTGGTCGCAGGGGGAATCGGCCTCGGCCGGCACCAACCACAGCAGGTACCACAGGGGCTGGGGACGCCGCTCGACCTTGTAGGCGCCGCCTCCGAGGTCGAGCAGCCTGGCCTTCGGGTCTCCATCCAGAAGGCTCCAGGCGGACTCCGGCGAGCGGGGGACCTCGCGCCAGTCGTTGTCCTGACTGACCACGACGCAGGCCAGCTCGCGGTCCCGAACCTCGGCGAACTCCTTGCGGTTACGCGCGATGACGCGCGGCTTTGTCGTGGTCACCGCGACACCTCGCGTGTGGCGCTGCCCTCGACGAAGGCGTCGAGCACGAGCGCTCGCGCCTCGGTCGGTTCCAGCAGCGCCGACACCGTCAGGTCGCGCTGCGTCTCGCGGTAGTCCCACGGGCCGAACTTCTTGCCCGGCAGGGCGCTGAACTCCACGGTGTAGCGCGCGTCGAACGCGCCGACCTTCTTCTTCGCACCCTTGCGGGTGACGGTCACGGCGTTAGGCATCGTCGTCTCCGTCCTCGTGCGGGCAGTGGTGGTCCAGGTCCGCGTCCCGTGTGATCACCGGCAGGCCCAGCGGGTTCGGGGCGCCGAAGGCGACGGCCTCGAATGAGTCCGGGTCGTCGTCCGCGCCCGGGGTGAGTAGGTAGCGGCCGGGCGCCATCCGGCGGGCGACGTAGCCGCATGTCTCGTCGTCGTCGGAGACGAGCACGTGGACCCCGGAGGCCCACTCAGGTGCGGTGGCGGTGTCGGTCATGGCGACTCCCATCTCGTCCCGCCTAACACGGGTACAACAGCAGTGTATGTCAGTTAGACGAGAGAAACCGAGAGATCCGCGAACGGGCGCGGGCACTCTCGGCCTCTCGTGGTCACCGCCGCCGGGCGGCGTCCCGGGCGGCCTTCTCTGTCACGGCCTCGCGGATCTCGGCGGCGCGGCCACGGGACTCCTTCGCCCACCGGGGCGCCTCGGCGCTGAGACCCGAGGACTCCCACTCGATCGCCTTGGCGTCCTCCCGCAGCGCGGGCAGGTGTGACAGCACGTAGCCGGGAACGGTGACGAGGTCGCCCAGCGCGGCCAGCGCGCGGGCGGCGGCGGTGGCCTTGGCCTGCGAGCGGATACCCCTGACCAGCGCCCGGTGGTCAACGGTGCGCACCACCGCCCAGTCGCCCCGCCCGGCAGTCGCCAGGACGAGCCCGGGGGCCCCCTTGACCTCACGCGCGTTGCTCGGCTCCGGCAAGACGGTGCGGCGGTGGGCGAACCTCTCGCCCACCCCGTCCACGCGTCCGGCCAGGATCTCGCGCTCAAGCCGGCAGCGGCTCGGCTCGTCCTCGTCCTTGGCGCGCACGTCGATCACGATGGCCCACGGGGCGAGGTCCCGCAGCGCGTGGCAGGCCCAGTACGCCTCGACGTTGGTGGCGTGCCCAGCGGTCAGCGTCGAGCCCGGGTAGCGCTCCTGGTAGGTGCGCCAGGTTCCCGCGTCGTCCCGGCCGACCTGGAGGCCGTCCGGCGGCAGCGGCGGCCGGGTGGGGTCGTACCGGAACGGGACGACGTCGAGGGCGGGCAGGTCCTCCCGCGCGATGAACCCGGCGATGCCGGCCTCGCGGTCCAGGCTTTCGGCCTTGAGTCGGGTCTGCTCAACGTCGGGCCGTGTCTTGATGTCGCCCGCGTCGCCGACGGCTTCGGCAAGCCGGCGGGCCTCGTCTGGGTCCTCGTCGACCTCAAGGATCTGGCGGTCCACCTCGCCCGACTCCATGGGCCGGGGGAGGTAGTGGACCTGCCAGAAGCCCTCGTTCCGCCTACGCAGGTACAGCGCGTGGCCCTTGTAGATCCAGCAGTCGTCGAGCGCCGCGCTCACTGCTCGCCCCGAACCCGGCGGGCCAGCAGCTCGCCCACCCGCCGCTCGTGCTTCGGGGAGAACCCGTGCAGGTGGCCGGTGGTCTGCCGGCGCTCGCCGGTGGCGTAGTCCACCGCGGTCGAGACGTCCGACTGCTGGTACCAGCCACCTCCGGACTCCTCGGTCAGGCCGCGGTCGGCCAGCAGCTCGGCCGCCTGCTCGCAGCCCTCGACCGGGAACGCCTCGGACCAGCGGTCGTCACTGGCGATCTCGCCGGGCGCCGCCTGGTCCAGGGAGCCGCCGGAAAATAACTCCTGGATTTGATGTTGGCCCTGTCCCGGGACTGCCCACATCTCTCCTTGATCAAGAACGGGAGTTATTTTCCGGCGGCTCCCTGCCGCCGTACCGCCCCATACCCACCACGTGCCGCACCTGGCCTTGACCTACCCGTCCGGGCGCTTGTTGCTGGAAACCGATCGGTGTGCACTGACTGGAAACCGATCGGTTTTCCTAGGAGTGTCCATGGTCAGCACCAAAGACGTTTGTCGCCGTCGTGACAGGGGGAAGTTGCTGGTGGGTTTCCTGTGAGCGTGGAGCCGCCAAGGTCTACGCGACCTTCCACGGGCGTCGGCGCAGCGCCAGCCGGTGCCGTTGACCGTCAAGCTGACGCAGCGATCAGTTTCGGATATGCCGCACGCATCGCCTGCTGATACCGATGGCTGCGTACACAACCTCTGAGGTAAAAAATCATGGCTTCTCACACCGCCTCCACCATCTTTGTCATCGGCGGCACGGGGGCTCAAGGGATGCCCATCGTCCGCGCTCTTGTCGCCGACAAGAAGTACTCCGTCCGAGTCCTCACCCGCGATTCCACCTCCCCCCGGGCCCAGGCTCTTCTCGCACTCGGCAACGTCTCCTTCCTCGAAGGGTCATTTGCCGACGAAGACGTGCTGCGGGAAGGATTTCGCAGCTGCGACGGGGTATTCATGAACATCGACGGGTTCAACACCGGCGAGAAGACCGAGACCTACTGGGCCATCCGCAGTTATGAGATCGCGATTGAAGAAGGAATCAAATTCTTCGTCTATGGGAATCTCGACTACGTCCTCAAGAAGTCCGGCTACGACTCCAGGTTCCGCACCGGCCACTATGACGGCAAAGGTCGCATTGCCGAATGGGTACTGTTCCAAAACCAAAGGAACAGAGACAGGATGGGAGTGGCCGTCTTCACGTCAGGTCCCTATATGGACATGGTAATCTCACCGCTCACGCCCATGACACCATCGGTCGAGGACGGTGTCGTCACGTGGCGAGTCCCTCTCGGCAAGGGAGCCGTTCCCCACGTGGATCTCGAAGATTGCGGATTCTACGTTCGCTGGCTCTTCGACCATCCAGAGCGGGCGAATGGAATGGACCTCGAAGTAGCTATCGAGCACGTGGCCTATGCCGATATGGCTGCGGCATTCGAGAAGGTCACCGGGCATCCGGCACGGTACGTCGACACTGATCTGGACACATATTGGAGCGGTCCACTGAAGGAGGTTTCCGATCTCCCTGCCGGATACAACGCCGATCCCAACGACAAGGCCACCATGAGCTTCAGGGACAATTTCACGGGCTTCTGGAATGTGTGGAAGCACGGAATCGTCACCAGGGATTACACTCTGCTCGATGAAATTCACCCCAACAGGACCCGAAGTGCTGAGGAGTGGTTCCGCCGAGAAGACCAGGTGGGGCGAGACCTCGGTAAGGGAAGTCTCTGGGAGAGGGTCCAGCCGGAGAACTTGAGTATCGACTCTGCGGTACTCAAGAGCAGCGCGGATATGAGGAAGGGCAAGTTGTAAACGGCTGAGCGGCAATACGAACCGGGCCTCGGTCAAACTCGTTGCACGGGCCGCCTTCGGCTTCCGCAACGCCGACGACCAAGCGCCGTCTGCGGCTCAGACCGTGCCGCACCCGACCCGGCGGCTCCCAGGGTGAAGTCCAGGTGGTGGAAGGTGACGTCGGGGATCATGGCTTCTCCATCCAGATCGCGACGGTCGCGACGTCGGTTCCCGAGGCCGTGAAGGACTTCTCCGGCAGCTCCCGCCAGCCGCCGAGCAGCCCCACCCACTCGCGGAGGTCGCGGTGCTTGCGGTCGGTGCGGTAGGTGAAGCCGGCGGGCACGATCGCGGTCAGCCGGCCGCCGGGCCGCAGCAGCGACCAGGCGAGATTGACGTGATCGATCCACGCGGTCGCGGCGCCCGGCAGCGTGAAGGGTGGGTTCATCACCACGGCGTCGAACGGCCGGGCCTCGATCTGGCCGTGACGTCGGGCCACGGTCTCGAACGTCTCGGTCTGGACCGTTACCAGACCGCTGCCGTCGTCGATCCGCCCGGCGCGCTCGGCGTTCGGCTCAACGGCGACGACCTCGACGCCCGGGTTGACGCGCCGGACGGCACGGACCAGCGCGCCGTCACCCGCGGACGGCTCCAGTACCCGCGCGAACGGCGAGAGGCCCGGGACGTCGGTGTACGCCTCGACCACGAGCTGCGCCAGGGCGTCGGGCGTGGCGAAGTAGCTCTCGATCTGGTGCGGAGCCTTCGGCATGGCCGGCGCCTGCCCGCTGGCCAGCATCGCCGCGAGCGCCTCGCCCGGCGAGCCCGGGAACACGTGAGCGCCAGCCTTGCGGTCCCACTTCCCGCCCAGTGCGCGCAGCGCCTTGTCCGTCGCGGCGTAGGTCTTGCGGTCGAGCTGGCCGACCAGGCGGACGGTGGCGCCGTCCACCACGGCGGCGGCGAGGGCGGCGTGCACCTCGGCGGCGAGCGCGCTCATGCCGCGCCGCCGACCCGCTCGGCAGCCTCGTGTCCTTCGGCGCGCTGGGCGGGCAGACTGCCTGGCCACCCCTGCCGGCAGGTGTCGCACAGGCGCGCGTAGTTCGGGTTGTTCGCCAGGCGTGGGTGAGGCAGCCCCATCTCGGAGCCGAGCACCCAGTCCTTCGGGAAGGCCAGCGTGTCGTCGTGGACGTAGAGGTCGCCGCGTCCGCGCCACTGCCACGCCCGCCCGAAGTGGTCGACGAGGTCGGGGCGCTCGGCCGCCTCCAGGGCAGTCAGTCGAGCCCGAGCATCGGTCCACTCGTCGATCAGCCCGGCCACGACCCCACGGGCGCGGTCCACCTCCGGCAGGCGAGGCTCAACGTCGGCGCTCATGCCGCGCCGCCGGCCGCCTCGGCGCCCTCGGGCGTGAGCGCGTCCGCCGGGGGCGCGGCGGTGAGGATCTCCAGGGCGCGCGCCTGACTGACGCTGCCGTCATGCGCCTCGACCCACGGGGGGCGACCTTCGCGGTGGATGACCTGGCCGTACAGCCGGTGGCGCGGCTTGCCGTCGTCCGTGGTGCCGGCCTCGCGGAAGCGGAAGGTGAGGAACTCCGGGCGGTGGTAGGTCGGGTGGAGCCACAGCGCCCGGCTCATGCGCCCTTCGGGGGTATGCAGGGCGTACTCGGGTGTCGACATCAGGTGGATGCGCCGCAGGGTGAGCCAGTGGCTGGCCTCGATGACCTCCCACCCGTGCTCGGCGCCGAGGTCGGCGATCTGGCGGGGGGTCATGCCCGCGAGGCGGGCCGGGGTCTTGGCGGTGGTCATGCGGCGATTCCTTCCACCGGGACGAATCCCGGGCATCCGACGACGGAGGCACCGCGGTCGACGCACAGGCCGTCCGGGCCGAACACGGGCGCGTGGTCCACGGCCCGGCGGTTGCACCGGCCACAGGGGGCCGTGAGGGCGGGCGTGCTCACAGCTCGCCTCGGGCGGTGGCGCGGCTGACCACGCGCTCGGCCCAGTCCATGGCCGCCTCGACGCTCGGCAGGCGGTCGGTCATGGCGTCCAGGCCGTGGAACACGCCGGCGAACCTGCCGGGGACCGGCCCTTCGCCGACGAACACCTCCGCGCCGTCGACCTCGCCCACCAGGGCGGGGGTCGAGGGGTCGCCCGGCCAGGTGGTTGGTTCCCAGGTGAGCTGTCCCATGGCCACTCCCGATCTCTCGTTACACCCCGGCTATCCGGGGTTCTACTTCATTGTATGTCAGTGTAGCGAGAGAAGTAGAGAGAACCGCGAACGCGCTTCGCCCGCGCTGCGCACGGCACGGCGCGGGCGGACGAGGCCCACCCCCACACCGGCCCGGTGTGGGGGTGGTGTGGGGGTGGGTGTGGTGGAGCCGCGTGGAGAGGCCTCGACGCGGGTAGATCAGACCGGCCGACCTCGACGCACCGTGGTCAGGAGTGGCGTCGAGGTCTACAACGGGTAGTCACCGGGGAACTTAGGATCTGCCGCCCTAGGGCGTGGGGGTTCAAGTCCCCCCTCCCGCACCAGAACAGCCTTACTTGAACCACCGCTCCCCAAAGCGGCGATCAAGAGGCCAACATCAGAAAGATCATCAAGAGCGGCGTCGTCCACCAGGACTGCGCCGCTCTGTCGTGCTGGGGCAACTCGTGCGCCACGCTCGGCCAGCACGCCGTTGACCGCCTCACCCAAGCTCCATGCCCTCCGCGCCGCCACGGTGGCCGCGAACGGCTCGTTGAGGACATCGTCCGTGACCACCGGGTCACCTTCGACGTCGAGATACAGCTTGGTGAAGATCGCCGTGTTGAGCACCTTGCGGGCCCGGATGCTTGACTGTCGGTACAGTGCCTGTGGATCTTCCAACAGACGCAGCACCGTCGCCAGTACCTCGTGGCCAGCATCCAGCGGCCGGTCGTTCTCAGCCAGCCGGTCTTCGATGCGGGTGCGTTCCTCCCGGATGCCACGGATCTTGGCCGTCAGCTTCTCCTTCGGCCAGTCAGGGTCGCCGACAAGATCCAGGAGGCTATCCTCCCGGGTGTCCAGCTCCTTGAGTTTCCGCGCGTACTTCGCTTGCAGCTGGCGAGCCGTGTCGGTCGTGCTGGCCATCGCCTCGTTGAGGCGTTCCTGGACCGCCGCCCGGAAGCCAGCAGATAGCTGGACGTTGCCGTAGTGGTCCTCGATCTCCCGTTCGACCTTGCTGACCGCCATGTAGGGCAAGTCGCACTGGTGGTCGAGTCGCCCCTGGCAGATGTAGTAGAAGTACCGCAGGCCGGTCCGACTCTTGCCCGGCATGATGATCAAACGTCGTTTGCACCGGTCACACCAGATAAGGCCCTTGAGGTAATGGTTGTGGGTACGGTGGCGTGTACCCGCCCGCCGTTCGGCATACAGCACCCGCTGTACCCGGTCGAACAGTTCCTGCGAGATGAGCGGTTCGTGCCGCCCTGGGTACTCTTCGCCGTTGTAACGGACAAACCCCAGATAGTAGCGGTCGCGCAGCAGCTCACCGATCTTATTCACCGAAATCGGCCGTGCGCTCCAGCGCTTCGTCGGCCTGGTCCGGAAACCGGCCGCGGTGAGCGCTTCTTGCAGCGTCCGGAAGTTGAACTTGCCGGTGGCGTACAGCTCGAAGGCCATGACGACGAACGGCGCCCGCTCCGGATCGAGCGCCACGGTACGGACTTCGCGGCCCTCGAACTGCTCCCGGACGTTCAGGTAGCCCAAGGACGCAAGGCCGAGCGTGCCGCCCTTGATCGCCTTCTGGCCCATCTTGTACTTGATGTCTTCGCCGCTGACCCGTACCTGGTACTCGTTGAAGACAGCGATCATGCCGTGCATCGCCTGGCCGGCGGGTGAGGCATCGAGATTCTTCTCGGTGGCGGAGTGCAGCTGCACGCCCAGCCGTTCGAGGGTCATCATCATGATGGCGTCGTCGTAGCGGTTCCGGGCGAACCGGGACAGGGCATAAACGAAGACGTGCTTGATGCTTCGGTCGGCCTTGATCCGGGCGATCATCCCTTGGAAGGCCGGCCGCTGGTCGATCGTCTTGCCGCTCTTGCCCGGGTCAATGTATTCATCGACCAGCGCGATGCCCAGTTCCCGGGCGCGCTGCTTGGAAGCTACCCGCTGAGCGGGCAGGGAAATACCTTCTGGATCGTAGTCAGTGTTGACCTGCCCGGTCGATGACACGCGGTAGTAGGCGATTCCTTGCTCGCCGCGTATCGATGGTCGTTTCTCAGTAGCCACAGTTTCCTCCTTTCTTTCGCTACGCCGCCAGGCCGGGGCACTCGGCGCTGCCCACGCGTGGGCGCACCGTCAGCCGGAAGTACTCCGACACCGGCCGGTCGGTTTCGTTGGTCAGGCCCAGGTAGTCCAGCCGTATCCGCATCGCGGTCAGCGACACGTTGAACTGCCCGGCCAGGGCTTCCAGGTCCTGGATGCCGCTGGACCAGGCTCGTTTGAGGGCGGCACGTGGCATCAGGAAGCAGGCCGCGAAGTGGTCACAGATGCGTTCGACCTGCCGGGCCCGGTACTCGGCGTTGCCGTAGCCGAGCTTGGCGTACGCCCGTTCGGCGACGGGATGATCAAGCACGTGCTTGAACTCGTGTGCCAGGCTGAAGCGCCGCCGGCCCACCGTGTCCTCCCGGTTGATCGTCAAGACCCAGGAACCGTCGCGGCGCAGGTGGGTGACGCCGCCGACTTCCGAGGTCTGCGACAGTTCGGCGATAGCCGGCATCTCGTGCCGGGGCTTGACCCGTACCTCGATGCCAGGCAGTTCACTGATCTTGAAGACGTCCACCGGTACGGCCTGTACGCCCAGCAACTTCAGGAGCAGGCTGGCTTGCCGTTCGGCCAGGATGAGGGCTTCGCCCTGGGTAACGCTCCGCGCCGGGATGATCTCTCGAACTTTGGTGATTATGCTCTTAGGTGTAGTTTTCAAGGCGACCCTCCTTCCGTGGTGGGTATTAGGTAGTTTCTCGGTTTCAGTGGCCAGCTCCGTACTTTTCCACGATCCGGGCGACGGCCCGCTCGGCCTCCCGTACCGCTTCGTCGGGCAGACCGGGGTAGGTGCGGCGGAGGTAGACCCGGAGGGTTGGTGCAGCCGGGGATACTGCGACTCCGCAGTAGGCCAGCACTTCGGCCAGGTCGAGATCCAGCGCACCGGCGATCCGTCGCAGCAGCTCCAGTGTTGGCGAGGCCGTCTCGCCGCTTTCGATGCGGGTGATGTTGGATGAGTTGGTCCCGGCGAGCCTGCCGAGCTGCGCTCCGGATAGCCCCTTGGCAATCCGAGCCTGCCGGATGTGCTCACCGAGCGACCGTGGTTTAGTCGTCTCTTCCATAGGCCTCCCTTCATGCGTCTAGTATTGCTCGATCTCTGCAATCTTGCAATAGCTTTTCTTGCATCGGCTATCCACTGGCGCTCACCTTTCACTCTCTGAGCACTTGAACGACACGCGCGGTAGCTGCCTCGAAGAACTCCGGGAGGATCAGCTGGTCGGCCGGTGGCGGTAGCCGAGCCATGAGCTGTTGGACGTCCCGCATCCGGCGCTCATGCGGCACGGTCAGCAGCACCCGCGGCGTGACGCCGTCTGGCCCAAGCTGGCCGGTGCGGGCGAAGTCGACGTACCGCCGCAGCTTCCGCCCCAACGTCACGGGCGACTCGGTAGCTCGGTCTACCTCCAAGAACCAGGAGTCCTCAACGTCGTCAGATACCAGGCAGACCGAGGCGTCTGGCTTGATCAGGCCGCCCGCTCCGTCCGGCCACCAAGCCGCCGCCTCGACCGCGAAACGAACCAGTGTCAGCTGACTGGCGGCCTGGGCTTCGTGGAGCTGGACGTACAGCTCGGAGATCGCCAGCGTGTGCTTCAGGAACGATTGGCCGGGTGTCCACGGCCGCCGTGCCCGCGTCGGCAGGCTGGCGGTATCCGTAGCGATGTCCAGCAGCGGCAGCGCCCGTTGGCCGGTGACGCCGAGTGCAAAGACCAGGCCGGAGCTGCCGGCCCGCGCGCCACCGATCGTCCGTTCCAGCGGAGTAACAAGATCATGACTGGCGAGTCGTTCCAGTACTTTCCGTCGCGTCCGGTCACGGGAAGTAGTGGAAAGATCTTGAAAGTGCAGTCGCGTGAACTGGTTGCCGGTCAGGACGCGAGTCTTGGCAAGGTCGTGGAGGATGGCTCGGTCGCGGGGGCTGAGTTGGTCGACCAGGCGTTCGACCATGGCCGGTGACTGGCGGGCGGGCATCAGAGGTGACCTCCATAGAGGAGGTCATGTGTCGTTGGAGGAAGTGTCGGAAAATACCTACAGGACAGGGGAAAGTGACTGGTCGCGGCCGACGCGACCGGGTGGGCGGCCGGTGGGGTGAGCGGTGGGAGAGGTGTGCGGGTGGTCATGCTGTACCCCCGCGCCGCCGGCGGCCGAGGGTCGGTTCCGGCTCACTATCTGGACGGCCGCTGACCCGGGCACGGAGAGCGGCTTCCACTTCTTCGCGGGGTGTGCCGTAGCGCTGGCGGCTGCGGTCGGCCAGCTGTCGGCCGTCACGCAGCGCGTCCGGCAGCGGCAGCGTCTTGCCGGTGACCGGCCGCAGGGTGGTGTTGTTGATGTTCAGGCGCATGGCCACTTCGTAGGCGGCCAGACCCATGAGATCTTCACGGGTCAGCGGCGCGAAGCGCTGGGCCATCTTCTGGGCATCGTCGAAGTCGAGCTGGAAGACGACCTGTGAGCGCACCGTGCCCAGCACCGCCGACTTGACGGCGTCGGTCAGCTGCCCCAACTCCTGGTGGGCGAGCGTCATGCCGACGCCGAGCCCCCGGGCTTGAGCCAGAAGGTCTGCCATACCGACAGGGAGCTTGATCACGTCCTGGAACTCATCGACGAAGATCATGACCGGCTTGCGCCGTTCGGCGGGCACGGCCGCCCGCGCCAGGGTGGCCTGGAGCGTCAGCGCCAGCAGCAGCGCGCCGAGCAGCTGTGCCGTCTCCGCACCGACGATGCCCTTGGACAGCGGCACGAGCACGATGCGGCGCTGGGTCATCAGCTCGGAGAGGTTGAAGCCCTGGCTCTGGCCGAGCATCAGGCGGAGCGGTGATCTCGTGAGGATGGCGCGGAGTTTGTTCTGGGCTGGTCCCACCACCTGAAGCCGCTGCATATCGCTCATGTCCTCGTAGGCGTGCCAGAAGGGGCGGACACCGTCCGGGACGCCGGGCTGGTTGGTCACGGAGCGCCGGAAGGTCGGGTTGGTCAGCAATTCGGGCACTTCGGCAAGCGTGAAGTCCGAGCCGTCCGCAGCCTGGGTGTGCACCAGCGTCAGCAGCGAACTGCGGAGGACATCGCTCGTCCGCGGCCCCCATGAGCTGCGCCAGAGTTCGCCCATGATGTGCACCACGTTGTCGACGGCCAGTTCCTTGTCCTGTTCGGTGCGTAGTCCGCCGAGCAGGTTGAAGCCCACCGGCCGGTCGGTGGCCGATGGATCGAGCACCACCACCTCGTCGGCCCGTTCCTCCGGCACGCGGGCCAGGAAGTCGTCGATCAGGTCACTCTTCGGGTCGATGAGCATCAGGCTGCGGCCGGCGGCGGCGTCCTGGAGAGCCAGGTTGTCGATCAGGGTCGACTTACCGACGCCGGTCGGTCCCAGCAGGTACAAGTGGCGCAGGCGGTCTGTTGTCCGCATGGCCAGCGGCACCGCCAAGTCCGGATAGTTGCTGCGGGCCAGCACCGCGCCGCGTTTCGGTGTGGCCGGGGAGGGTGCGAGTACCCGGCTGACGCCCGCCGGGAGGCCTGGCAACGACACCGAACCCAGCAGGAAGCCCACCAGGCTCGGCAGTTCCCGGCTGCTCAGCAGCAGCGGCCAGCGGGTCAGCGGCAAGGAGCGCCGATCTATCCGTCGTACCACCGTCCGGGATGACAGCCAGCGGCGCACCATGCTGACCCCCGGGGCGTTCGGCCCGTGCAGCGTCGACCAGGTGCGTGATAGCAGCGACTTGGCGCGGGCGGGGCTGCCAGCGGCGACGCCGACCCGCAACACGGCATGCAGCAGCGGGTCAGCTTCCTTGGTCCGCTGGGCGCGGACAGCTTCGGCATCAGCCGGTGCATCGCCTTCCACGAGGTAGGTGCTCCACCAGGCATCGCCCCGCTTGGCCGAGGCACTGTGGACAGGCGGCGGGTTGCCGGCGCTGGTCAGCGCCCACTGCACCCGCACCTCTTCACCGGAGTTGAGCGGTTGCAGCGACGCCAGCTGCCCGGCGCTGATGCTCTCGGCCCGGTCGCTGGCCAGCGGCCGTCGCCGGGACGTCATGGTCAACTCGGCGGCCACCAGGTAGGGCGGCTGGCTGGCCAGATACTCCGGGGCGGCTTCCAGCCGGGCGCTGGGTAGCCCGGCCCGCAGGGTGCTGAGCAGCTTGGCCTGCGAACTCTTCGGCAACAAAATGTAATGGGTGATGCCGGCCCGGGTGGCCACGATCTCCAAGCCCAGCGGCGGCATGGTCAGCAGCGACCAGCGCGGCGGGTGGGTGGCTGCCGCCACCAGGGCCAGCCAGCGGGCGACGTCCTCGGGCTTCAGGCCGGACGGCAAGCCCAGCCGGTAGGCCACGAGCGTGCTGCGCCACTGGCGGGCGTCGAGGGCCCGCATGCCGATAACCGTCCCGAAGATCGCCAGGCCGCCGGCCAGCATGGCGAGGGCGGGCATCACTGGGCCACCTCCAGCGCCGGCACGTCCTTCGTCTGGGCGAGCGCGCTTTCCTGGCTCGCGGTGATGAGCGCTTGAATAAATAGATCCACATCAATAGTTGTCCGGGGTGCGCCGTGCACCCGGACCCTCCCTTGTCCTGCCATATAGATTCCTCGATTACCTGATTGATGAGGGTCGCGTCAACGGCAGGCGTGCCGATGGCGGCCGGTGCTCCGGCCGGGCAGATGAAGGCGACTGACCTCTATTGCTTCTTATGCCCGCCGCAAACACGCTTTGTCAAGAACGGAAATGATCTTCCGGATGTGTAACTCTGGCGAATCTGTGGACGATTCCGCAACGACTCTGCGGGCTACGTTCCGGACTTGGTGCGCACTTCCCGCAGCAGCTGCCCAGCCACGGCATTAGAAATCCGCAGCTCCGTCCGCAGCCCGTCCCGGGTGATCGGCTTGCCCGTGGCTTTTCGGTGGGCGGTGTCAGCCCGCCGCGCCCGCTGCATCAGTGCTGGGCGTAGGACGATGGCCGTCCCCTCCCCGTCCTTGGCCGTTGGGCGCTTCGTCCCGTCCCCGTCCTGGACAGCCGTCCCGGCGGACCGTGGATCGTCCGGGACCGCGGGCTCGTGCAGCAAGGCCAACAGCCGGGGAGCGACCTCGCTCCACCCGACGAGGAGACAAGGGGCTATGGCATCGAAGCAGGCGCGTCCCCACGCCCCGTCCAGTAGCGGCTTGGTCGTGTTGAGAGCGAAGGTCATGAGACCGCACAGCACCAGCAGCACCCGTGCCGCCACCAGCCGTCCGCCGATGCCGTGGGCGCGCAAATACTGGACGCTGGCCAGCAAGGCAATGACCGACAGGTCGACGGCCGGGGCAACCAGTGGGGCGATCCACCCGGGCACGCCCAGCTGCACGCCGAGCGCCCAACCGTTTCCGAAGCCGAAAGCGAAGGCCAGCAGGGCGATCACGGACACCACCGCCGTAATACCTCGGCGCACCACCAGCGCCGTGCGCCCCGCGAACGGCGGATCAGGCATTTCCGTCCACGACTGGCGTGCCGGGTCGGCCTCCGGCGCGCCTTCGGTTGGCAAGGACACTACGCCGCGCGGGGTCTCGCCGTCGGACGTGCGCAGCGTGCCTGGCTTGACCGAAGCCCTCTGGCCTGCCCTCGGTCAGCACTGCCTTGGCCGCCAAGCCGAGGTGGTAGGCCAGCGCCACGGGCACGGCGTTACCGATCTGGCGGTACTGGGCGGTCACCGGGCCGGCGAACTGCCAGCTGTCGGGGAACGTCTGAATCCGGGCGTACTCCCGGACGTTGAGCGGCCGGGTCTCCGCCGGGTGGCAGCGCTCGGTGAGCTTGGCGACCGGCGAGCACAGCAGCGTCGGGCTTGGCTTGTCCCATGCCAGCCGTCGGGCGACGCCGCTACAGCTTCCGCCCTGGTAGGGACCGTTTGGGAGACACGCCGCCAGTACCTCGGCCGGCAGGTCGCGCCAGTTGCCGCCTTCCGGCACCTGGCTCATGATCGCCTCACGGCTGGCCGAGTACCGCTGGCCCGACCCTGCCGGCCCATCCCCGATGGCCTGCCGCAGCGTCGGCGGCGGGCCCTCAAGCTCAGAGGGGAAGACGATCTGCTTGCCGCTACCGCGCTGGAGCGCCACGAGGATTAGCCGCTCGCGCCGCTGCGGTACGCCGAAGCGGGAGGCGTCCAATACCCGCCAGGCCACCTGGTAGCCGGCCTCTTCCAGGGAGGCCACCATGGTCCGCAGCGTCCGGCCACCGTCGTGGCTGCGCAGCCCCTTGACGTTCTCGGCCACGGCCAGCCGCGGGCGGATCTCGCGGACGGCCCGCGCGAACTCGAAGAACAGCGTGCCGCGCGGGTCGGCGAACCCCTGCCGGTTGCCGGACGCACTGAACGCCTGGCAGGGGAAGCCACCTTCCAGGACGTCGACCGTCCCGCGCAGAGCCAGGAAGCTGACGTCGTGGATGTCGCGGTGATCAACCTCCCATGCCGGCCGGTTGGCGCGCAGGGTCGCCACGGCGTGCCGGTCGTACTCGTTAAGCAGCAGATGGGTCAAGCCAGCCTGCTCGAACCCGAGGGCCATCCCGCCCGCGCCGGCAAAGAGGCTCACGCAGGTGAGGGGTCGGCTTCCGAGACGCGGCTGGCTATCCCGCGGCATGGGAATCGCATATTCTTGACCAGTTTTTGGCATGGGGGTATCGCGATGTAGTATCTGGTTCTCCTTATTTGAGAATGGCTCAGGGGTAGAAGTTCCGCCCGCGCCGGTGATGGGAATGCGCTACCCGACAGAGGGTCGGGCGTACTGCTTACCGACGCCGCAGCACCAGCGAGGCCAGCCCGGCGAGCACCAGGATGACGACCAATGGCAGGATCAGCGGTCTGGCTGCCTCGTAGGCAATCCGTACGCCGACGCAGAAGCCCACCATGGCCACGGTTGCCTGCATGAACTTCGCTTTCAGGTCTTGCATGCTAGATCCTTTGTATCGGAGGGATTTACTCCTCGGTGGGAGACGTGTTGACCTGGCTGCCAGCGCCAGGCAGCTGTGCCGATTCGGACGGCGCTGGTAGATCCTGACCAGCGAGGATGAGCGCCTGCGCCAACAGGTCGGCGTCGATATCCGATCGCTGACAGCCGCGAATGCGGATGCGTTGGTGCGCGAGCCTGGCTGGCTTTCTGCTCAGAGGGCCACGTCGCAGTCGACCTCGTTGCCCCAGGCATGCCAGCCGGGACGCTTCCGCCGCGCGAACAACTCCAGGTAGGGCCCCGGTGAGCAGCGTTCGATGATCGCGAACTGCTCCTCGGGCTTCCAGCTATGTGCCTGAAGCGGGGCGTAGAACCAGCTGCCTTGGCCCCGGAACTGAATCGGGGCACGCCCGCGTGTGCCGAGCAGCAGATGTTCCGTCTGGTTGCGGATGTAGTTACCGAGTCCCAGCCGGGGCTTGATCCAGGTGATGGTTGACCGGTAGGTGAAGCCCCAGGCCGCCAGCACGTCCTCGCCGGCGTGCAGGGTGGCATTCGTGACCCACAGGTAACAGTGGGCGTTGTCGAGCGCGAGCCTCTCCACCGCCAGCCCCTTGATGGCATCCAGGCTCATGAGCGGGTAGTGGCGGATCGCGCCCAGCCCGCCCTTCTGCTGGATGTCCCAGGGCGGGTCGGCCAGGATCGTGGCGTAGCGGGCGTTGCTGGCCGCAGGTACTTCGATGGTCAGCGTGCCGCTCCTTTCGACGTCAGGAAATGCAGGATGTAAAGCTCCTTTCGTCTGGTGGCAGGCATGGCTACCGCCAGCCTGCCACCAGATAGGACAGGAAATTAATCAGGGAGATTGAGTAGTTCTACGGTGCGGCCGACTACTCCGGCTGGTAGTCCTCGTGGTTCTCGGCGACCAGCGGCAAGATTTCGGTACGGGCCAGCGCTTCGCTGAACCTGGCAGCCGTCAGTTGGCGGCGCTGCTTCTCTTCGCCGTAGCAGGTCATGAAGAGGTCTTGGAAATAGCCGGTCAGGACTGAGATGGTTTCCGAGTGCAGCGCGTCCAGAGGGACACGAACAACCGTCTGGTCATGAGGCAGGCGCATGGTCAGCCCTTCCGCTTCGGTCTCTTGTTAGACGTAGTTCCCATGGCGGCACGGGCATCCCTGACCCACTGGAAGAGCCGACCGGCAATGAACGCCCCGAGGATGAGCAGCACGACGATGAGCTCAGTCATCGGTCTTTCCAAGGGGATCAATCGTGCGTAGCTCCTGGAGAGCCTGTGTCCGCTCCTGCTGCCGTTCCTCGGCGGCGGCCTCACGGGCGAATTCCGCTGCCTCTGCGGCTTCCTGGGCGACATAGTCGGCCCAGGTTTCCCAGAAGAGTGACGGGAGCTTCGTGGCGTGGCGGAGTACCGTCAGGGAATGGCGCAGGGCCTTCTCCCGCTCACTCGCTTCGTCTTGGGTGTAGCTGGCAGCGGCACTGATGCCGAACGCCAGGCCGAGGGCGAAGGCGATGAGGGCAACAAGGGCGTTCACTCGTCCCGCCATCCGGACTCGCCGCGCTGGGTACAGTCGGCCACTCGGAGCATCTGCTCTTCCGCCCGTGTGCGGTGTTCACGTACTGCGTCGATGGTCCGGGCCTCACGGTCGTGCAGGACCGTGAGGGTGGAGTGGCCCTTGTCCATCTGGCTGATCAGGATGCACTGCACTGCTACGACCAGCGCCAGCAGGATCAGGGCCACGGTCATCAGCTCATCTCCGACCCGAAGCGCGCCACCATCCGGGCGATAGCCATGTTGGCCGTGCCCGCGATGAGGGCCAGGGCCTCGCTGGCGTCCGGGACGGCCGCCTCCAACTGGTTGCGCATCTGCGTCAGGTAGGTCGCCTCCGACAGGCCGTGTTCGGCCACTCGGGAGATGGCGCTAATCGCAGCGCGCTCCTGAACGAGTGCACTGTCAATGTGCCTCACGGTTCTGACCGTCTCACGAGACACGGAAAAACTAACCCGGCCACGGGGAACAAGATTGCTTCCGCTCAAGTCTCTCTACTCCTCTCAGGCTTCCCGCTTGTTTGGCGGGCCTGAGAGGACATTGCCTGACTACGGAGATCAATGGCAAGGAATGGCAACATGACAGCTATCCTGTCATGTTGCCACATGCTTCTGTCATCCCGCCAATCGGCGCACACTGGCGGCACGGGGTTCGATATCGGCCACGAAGCGATCTGACGGCAACTACTCGGGGAGGTATTTAAATTCGCGATGAGGATATGGCGGCATGCCCGGCGTATGGGTGGCACCCTCATATATCTCAGCTCGAACAAATGCACGCATCAAGCCGTAGGCATCCCGCCAGGTAATGCCGAGATCCGTAAGGTCTGGCTTATCTTGCTGGTCGGGGGTGTTTGACGCAATGGCGGTACTTTCAAGTGGGTTGTATGCTGCGATGCGCACTTCATGATCTGGATCGCACATCAGCTGTTCCCAGAGAGGCAAGCCGTATAGCCGGTCTACCTCGGTGAGGGCGCTGATATACCACGCGATGTGTCGGCGATCCACATTACGGGTGCTGTTCACGAATATGCTAAAGACTCCTTGGGCGTGTTCAATATTCCTGCCGGGCAGCAACTCTATTTGCGCAAGGATCTCTTCGCTATCTGGTTCGCCAGGCAGGGGTCGGGAAGCTCCTGTCTCGTCTGTCGCCCGATGCCACATTGCGAGTACTGCGTCAGCACTCATACCCTCGATGATAAGAGGTGTACCGATTTCAGGGTTATCGCGCTGCTCGTCAGGAAAACCGGAGGGCGATGGAGGTAATTCTGACATAACTGCTATACTTATAGCACGCTTTATGTAGGTAATTCAAGGGCTGTTTACGCCCGTAGCACCTAAGGGGGAGTGCGCAATATCATGGTGGTGGACCGGTCAGATGTGTGGCGGGCTCTAGTGCCGCTTTATAATAGGCGCGGACTGTGCGAACCAAAACTTGACGTGAACCCGATACTCCTCACTGCATGGCGGCTTGATGCCACCATGCCGAGTGCAGCTTTGCGTGGTGAAATCGCAGGGAAAATTGGCTCGTATATTGATTGCTTTGAGG
>NZ_JBFLUG010000089.1:0-32562 GCF_041008525.1 Parafrankia sp. FMc2
GGCCCGCCCCCAGGCAAGGGCCGGGTCCGGCCCCGGCCCCTGGTCCGGACCCGGCCCTTGCCTGGGGGCGGGCCGGCGAATGCCGGTGGATCTACTACTCCTCCGGCACCACCGCCGATCCGAAGGGTGTCCGGCACACCGATGAGTCGGTGATCGCCTCGTCGGCCGGTGTCGTCGACGGGCTCGGCTTCGGCGCCGGGGACGTGTACCCGATCGCCTGGCCGATCGCCCACATCGGCGGAGTCTCGATGCTCGCGGCGGCACTGCGGACCGGCGGGAAGCTGGTTCTGTTCGACGTGTTCGACCCGGCTGTGACACCGGAGCGGATGGCGGCCCACCGCCCGACGATCCTCGGTTCCGCGACGCCCTTCTTCCACGCCTACCTGGCGGCGCAGCGCCGCCACGGAGTGGGCCCCCTCTTCCCGGCGCTGCGTGCCTGCGTGGGTGGCGGCGCGGCGACACCGGAGCCCGTGAACCGGGAGGTCGCGCAGGTCCTCGGCGTGCCCGGAGTCGTGGGCTCCTGGGGCCTCACGGAGTTCCCGGTGGCCACCAGCGAGAGGTCGATCGACGCCGGGCCCGGCACCACGGTCGGCCGGCCGGCTGCCGGGGTCCGGGTCCGGGTCGTCGACGGCGAACTGCGGCTGAAGGGCCCCCAGTGCTTCCTCGGCTACGCGGACTCCGGGCTCGACGCCGAGGCCTTCGACGCCGACGGCTGGCTGCGGACGGGCGACCTCGGCGACGTCGACGAGCAGGGCCGGGTGCGGGTGCGGGGCCGTCGCAAGGAGGTCGTCATCCGCAACGCGGAGACCATCTCGGCGGCGGAGGTGGAGGAGGTGCTGGCCCGGCACCCGGCGGTCCGCGACGTCGCGGTCGTCGGCGTGCCGGACGAGCGGACCGGCGAGCGGATCTGCGCCGTCGTCGTGGTCCGGCCGGGCCACGACGTCACGCTGGCCGTCCTCGTCGCGCACTGCCAGGGCGAGGGGCTGGCCCGCCACAAGTGCCCGGAACGCCTCGAGATCGTCGGCGAGCTGCCGCGCAACCCGATGGGCAAGGTCCTCCGGCGCGCACTCGAAGGCTGGTTGGCATCGGCCTCGGCCTCGACTGATCGAGTCGACTTAAAAAATATCTAGATTAATGCCGGTTGGACGGAGGACCCGATGGATTCGACGCTCGTCGAACGCAGTGACGGCCTGGTCACGGTCGTCTTCAACCGCCCGGAGAAGAAGAACGCGCTGGACGGTGCCAGCTGGGCCGACCTCGACCGGGTTCTGACCGAGGTCGCCCGGAACCCGGCCGACCGGGCGCTCCTGCTGACCGGCGCTGGTGGGAACTTCTCCTCGGGCGCCGACCTGACCGGCAGCGCGCGCGCGGGCACGGCCACAAGCGCGGGCAGGAGCGCGGGCGCGGCTACGGGCACGGGCACGGGGACGGGGACGGGGAACGAGGCCCGCGGGCTTTCCGGACCCCGGCAGGCGATCCTGCACGAGATGCGTACGGCCGGTGACATCGTCAACCGGCTGCACCGGCTGCCGAAGCCGACCATCGCGGCGGTGGACGGCGTCGCCGTCGGCGTGTCGCTCGGCCTGGTGCTCGCCTGCGACCTCGTCGTCGCCAGCGACCGGGCCCGGTTCTGCGAGGTGTTCGCCAGGCGGGGCCTTTCCCTGGACGGCGGGACGTCCTGGAGCCTGCCCCGCCAGATCGGGCTGCGCCGGGCGAAGCAGATGGCCCTGTTCGGCGACTGGGTGGGGGCCCGGGACGCGCTGGCGTGGGGTCTGGTCAACGAGGTCGTGCCGGCCGACGAGCTGACGAAGGTCGCCACCGCGTGGGGCCGCCGGCTGGCCGCCGGGCCGACGACCGCGCTCAGCCTGATCAAGCGGCTGCTGGACGCGAGCGACTCGGCCACGTTCGAGCGGGCGGTGGAGGACGAGGCGCGAGCCCAGCACATCGCCTACACCACGAGGGATGTGCGGGAGGGCTTCCGGGCCTTCGCCGAGCGCCGCGAGCCGCGGTTCACCGGCGCATGAGCGTCGGGCTGCTGGCGGCCGTGACGCCCGAGCAGGAGCTGCTCCTCGAGTCCAGCTCCAGGTTCATCGAGCGGATGATGCCGCTGCCGTCGGTCCGCGAGCTCGCCGCGGACGCGGGTGGACTCGCCGCGGGCGCGGGCGCAGGCGGACTGGAGGCGCGCTACCACGAGGCCGCGTGCTCGCTCGGCTGGTTCGGGATGCTGGTCGGCGAGGAGCACGGCGGCGGCACCGTGTCGGGCAACGGCCTGCTGGACGCGGCCGCGGTCGCCGCCGAGCGGGGCGCTGTCCTGCAGCCCGGCCCGTTCGCAGCGGCGAACGTCGTCGCCCAGCTGCTGGCGGCCGAGGGTCCGAAGCACCGTGAGGCCCTCGCCCGGCTGGTGGCCGGCCGGGCGCGGGCGACATGGGCGGTGGGCGACGTCGCCGGGCTGACGCCGGGAGCCGGCGAGATCGTCGCGGGCGAGGACGATGGCGGCGGCTTCCGCCTCGACGGCGACGTCCGGCACGTACCGGACGCTGCCGACTGCGACCTGCTGGTCGTCACCGCGCACGGGCCGCGCGGGCTGACCCAGTTCCTGGTCGCGGCGGACACGCCCGGGATCCAGGCACGGCGGATGGCGAGCCTGGACATCACCCGACGGCCGGGCGCGGTGCGGTTCGACGCTGTCCGGGTGGGCGCCGACGCCGTGCTCGGAGCGCCGGGCGACGCGACCGCGGCGCGGTTCGAGTGGCAGGTCGGGATCGCCGCGGTCCTCACCGCCGCGGAGTCGGTGGGGGCGATGCACCGTGAGCTCGAAGCGGCGGTCGAACACGCCAGGACACGCATCGCCTTCGGACGGCCGATCGGCTCGTTCCAGGCGGTCAAGCACCTGCTCGCCGACCTGAGCCTCTCGCTCGAGATGGCGAAGGGCGTGGTGTCCGCCGCCGCCGAGGCGTTAGGTTCCAGATCTCTCGGTTCCGCCGCCCGCGACGGGGTGGATCTCGCGCATGCGGCGAAGGCCTTCGTCGCCGAGCACGGAATCGAGCTGGCCCACGGCTGTTTCCAGGTCTTCGGCGGGGTCGGTTACACCTGGGAGCACGACCACCACCTGTTCATGAGGCGCCTCGCGGCGGACGCGGTGGCCTTCGGCTCGGCGCAGTGGCATCGCGCCCGGCTGGGCGAGCGGATCGGAGTCGGCTGATGCGGGACATCGCGGCGGAGCACGACAGTGATGTGGCGGCGGAGCACGACGACGGCGACAACGCCGCGCCGGAACGAGACGACGGCGCGGAGCCGGAACGCGAGGTCCGTGCGCCGGTGCCAGCGCCGGATCTCGACGAGTACCGGGCCCGGGCCCGGGGCTGGATCGAGGCGAACCTGGAGCGGGGCCCGGCTTCCGGCGGTCGCCGGGGCGACATCGATCCGGCCGCGATCGCGGCCGGTCGCGCGCTGCAGCGCCGGCTGTACGAGGCCGGGTACGCGGGGATCACCTGGCCGCGCGAGTACGGCGGCCAGGGCCTCGGCCCGGAGTACGAGCGCGCCTTCCAGCAGGAGGCACGCGGGTACCGGCTGCCGGAGCTGGGCATAGCCGGCGGCACCACGTTCGGCGTGTGCGCCATGACGATGCTCGCGCACGCGTCGGCGGACTTCCTGCGCCGGCACATCCCGAGGATCCTCGCCGGCGAGGAGCTCTTCGTGCAGTTCTTCTCCGAGCCGGAGGCCGGGTCGGACCTGGCCGGTGTGCGCACCCGGGCGGCCCGTTCCGGCGACGGGTGGGTCCTCAACGGGTCGAAGATCTGGAGCAGCGGGGCCTACTATGCCGACTGGGGGATGTGTCTCGCCCGCACCGACTGGGACGTGCCCAAGCACCGTGGGCTGACGTGGTTCGCCGTCCCCGTCACCGCCCCCGGCGTGACCGTGGAGCGGATCAGGCAGATCACCGGCGACGCCGAGTTCTGCCAGGAGTTCTTCGACGACGTCGTGCTCGGCGACGGTGACGTCATCGGCCAGGTGGACGACGGCTGGACCGTCGCCCAGACCATGCTGATGTTCGAGCGCGGCGGGGGGCTCAGTCACGGCACCCGCACCACCCGGGCCTCGACGGGTGTCGCGCCCGACCTCGTGGAGCTCGCCCGGACCGCCGGCCGGCTCGCCGACCCGCTCACCCGCGACCTGATCGTGCGCGCCCACGTCGACGACGTGGCACGCCGGGCGTTGCTCGCGCGGCTCGGCGCGCGGATGCGGGCGGATCCCGCCCAGGCGCTGCACCTGGCGTCCTACGCCAAGCTGGTCAGCGGTGTCCACGACCCGATCCGCGCCGACACCGCCATGCGCATCGGCGGCGCGGACGCCGTGAACTGGGACGCCGCCAGCGGGGACGCCGCGAGCGGGGACGCCGTCGACCGGGAGGAGCAGCCCGGTGGGGCCGTCGGGCGCAGAACCGCGGTCGGCTTCCTCAACAGCCGCTTCATGTCCATCGCCGGCGGAACCAACGAGATGCAGCGCAACAGCATCGGCGAGCGGGTGCTCGGGCTTCCCCGCGAGCCGTCCTTCGACAGCGGCAAGCCGTTCCGGGAGGTGCTGCGGGACGCCCGTGGCTGGACGTCGGCCCGGGAGTAGCCCGACCACCATGGCCGCTCGGGCCCCGCAGCCGACCGGCCGGCCGGCCGCCAGGGCCCCGCGGCCACCCGTCAGGCTGTCGGCACGGTGGCGGCCACCGCTTCGAGAGCCGCCCGCCGTGCCCAGGTGTAGTCGGCCTTGCCGGTGACATGGCGGCGGATCCGCGGGCACAGCAGCACGGCCCGGGGCGCCTTGAACCGCGCGACCTGGCCGGCGACGTGCTCGCGGACCGAGGCTGGAGACACCTGCGCACCTGCCCGGAGCTGGACGAGCGCGACCACCTCCTCGCCGTACCGGTCGTTCGGCCGCCCGACGACGAGCGCGTCGAGGATGTCGGGGTGCTGCCGAAGCACCTCCTCCACCTCCTCGACGAACACCTTCTCGCCGCCGGTATTGACGACCATCGCGTCCCGCCCGAGCACGACGATGTCGCCGTCGCTGTTGTAGCGGGCACGGTCGCCGGGAACCGAGGTCCGCCGGCCGTCGACGAGCGGGAAGGTCTGTTCCGTGCGCGCCCGGTCGCCGAGGTAGCCGAGTGGGATCCGGCCGACCCGGGCCGTCCAGCCGACCTCGTCGTCCCGGGGGTCGAGGAAGCGGGACCGGTCCGCCGACAGCACCGCGGCGCCCGCGGAGAGCCTGAACCGGTGCGCCTGCCGGCCCGCCGTCGATGTCCCGAACGCCATTCCGCCCGTCTCGGACGCGCCGTACCCGTCGACGACGGTGAGCTGGGGCAGCAGGTCCACCAGGGCCTGCTTGAGCCCGGCACTGGTCGTCGCGCCGCCGGTGCCAAGGCGCACCAGTGAGGACAGGTCGTAGGAGCCGGCCCTGATCTCCTCCACCAGCGGCCGGGCGTAGGCGTCGCCCACGATCGACATCATCGTCACCCGCTCGCGCTGGACGGTCCGCAGGATCTCAGGTGCGTCGAACGGCACGGAGTCGTCGTGCAGGACGACCGTGCCGCCGTTGACGAGCCCGGCGAACGCGGTCCACTGCGCGGCGCCGTGC
The DNA here is from genome assembly GCF_041008525.1 of Parafrankia sp. FMc2. Taxonomy (NCBI): domain Bacteria; kingdom Bacillati; phylum Actinomycetota; class Actinomycetes; order Frankiales; family Frankiaceae; genus Parafrankia; species Parafrankia sp. FMc2. The sequence goes on from NZ_JBFLUG010000089.1 coordinate 5,626, forward strand.
ATCAGCGGGGGAGCCGCGAACCAGACGCCCGCCCCGGCCGCGGCGATCTCCGCGATGACGTCGCGAGTGGCTCCCTCGACACCGCCCATGGCGGAGACGTAGACGTCCCCCTGACGCCACAGCACGCCCTTCGGGGTCCCGGTCGTGCCGCCGGTGCAGACGAGGTAGAGATCGTCGGGTGACGGGACCGGGAGGTCGTGGACTCCCTCGGCGTCGGCCACCGCCGAGGGGAACGAGGTGCTGCCCGGCAGGGGGGCGACACCGGAGCCGTCGTCGACGTCGATCAGCAGCAGCCCGCCGGGGGTGCCGTCGAGCCGGGTGCCGAGCCGGGTGTCGAGCCGGGCCGCCTGGGCGATCTTCGGGCCAAGCCGCCGGTGGTACACCACGGCCTCGGCGCCGACCTGGCTCAGCAGCGCGCCGATCTCCCGCGGCGCGTAGTGATGGTTGACGTTGAACGGCACGGCCCGGGCGCGGAAGGCTCCGATCATCGTCTCGAGGTACTCGGGGCAGTTCGACATCACGAGCGCCACGGTGCTCTGGCCGCACTCCCAGCGCCGCAGCTCGCGGCGTTCGCGTCGCACGCCGAGCCCGTGCTGCCGGAAGTGTGCGGCGAGATGCCGGGTGCGGTCCCGCACCTGCGCATAGCTTCGGCGCGTGGTGGCCGACACCAGCATGTCACGGTCGGGGGCCACGTCGGTGACGACGTCGAGCACGGCGGGTAACGACCACTCCTGCGCTGTCACGCGGTTCTCCCTCACCCGGGCGCAGGTCGGGCTCGCGCTCGCAGGTTGTCCGGTTGACGTACCCGCCCAATATCTCTAGATATATGTCCATGGCGCAAGAGTCTCCCCCGTCGTACCACCCGAACATCCGGGCTGAGCGTGACGGATTCGTCGTGACGGTCACGATCGACCGGCCGGAGTCGAAGAACGCCTGCACGGGCGACATGTGGGTGGCGCTCGGACGCACCTTTCGGGACGTCGCCTTCTCGGGCGCCCGTGCCGTCATCCTCACCGGCGCCGGCGGGGACTTCTGCACCGGAGCGGACCTCGGTGGCGCCCGCGGCGAGCGCCCGTCGAGCGGGAGCGGGGCGCCTCCGCACAACCTCAACAACATGCGGGTCCTGGCCGACGTGGTGCTGGCGGTCCACGACTGCCCGGTGCCGGTCGTGGCCAAGGTCGACGGCCTGTGTGTCGGTGCAGGCCTGGGCCTCGCGCTGGCCGCCGACCTCACCTGGTGCGCCCAGACGGCCCGGTTCTCGCTGATCTTCGCCAGGCGGGGTCTCAGCCTCGACTTCGGCACCTCCTGGCTGCTGCGCCAGCGGATCGGCGTGCACAGAGTGAAGGAGCTCGCGTACACCGCGAGGATGCTCAGCGGGACAGAGGCGGGAGAGATCGGCTTCGTGAACGCGGTCGTGCCGGCGGCGCGCCTCGACGCCGCGGTGCGCGAGATCGCCGACAGCATCGCCGCCGGGCCGCCCGTGGCGCTGTCCATGACCAAGCGCGCACTGGCTGCCGCCGGGACGTCGTCCCTCGCCCAGGCGCTCGAGGTCGAGGCGCTGGCGCAGACGGTGAACGTCCACACCAGGGACATGCGGGAGGCGCTGGCGGCCTACGTCGAGCGCCGCCCGCCCCACTTCGAGGGACGCTGACCGCCGGCGGCTCCGCCGGCTGCTCCCGGTGGCTTCAGTAGTGGTGCTGCATCAGATCGATGACCGTGCGGGCGCCCTGGGTGAGGAGCACCTTTCCCACGATCGTCATGTGCTCCTTCCAGTGTTCCTCGGCGGCGGCGGCGTCGCCCGCCTCGACAAGCGCCGCCAGCCGGGCCTGGGAACGGAGCCCCCGTAGCCGCGTTTCCGTGGTGTCCTTCCCGCCCTCGGGCTGGCTGACCGCGGCGACGGCCCGGGCGACGATCTCGTTGAGCATTTCGGCGACAATGCCGAGGGTCTGGTTTCCGGCCAGTTCGACGAGCCGGGCGTGAAAGCGTGAGTTGGCGTTTCCGAACGCCTCGGGGTCGTCGATCACCTCGAGTTGTTCGGCGGTGAGCCGCCGTAGCTCGGCGGCCGCCGAGCCACGGTCCTGTGACGAGGTGATGATCCGCACGGCGACCGGTTCGAGCAGGCTGCGGGCGGCGTGGACGTCCGCGAGCGGCACGTTGCGGGCCTGGAGCACGAGCGCCGTGGTGCGGGCGGTCATCCGCTGGTCCGGCTGGTGGACGACGATTCCGCCGAGAACACCGCGCCTGACCGAGATCAGGCCCTCGGTCTCGAGTATGCGCAGGGCTTCGCGCAGAGACGGGCGGGAAACCCCGAAACGCTCGACCAGGTCCGGCTCGTGGCCGAGGGACTCGCCCTCCGAAAGCTCGCCCTGGACGATGAGCTGCCGAAGCTCGTCGGCAATGCGCTGGGGCTTCTCGCGCAGTGCGGCCCGGTCGCGATTCTGTGCTTTTCTCGGCTGGGCCACCATGATCGACCTTCTCTGAGTGTCCGCGGTCCGCCCAGCCTACCGGGCCGCGAGGATTGGCCCCCCGTGCCCGCGCGTGATCACGCGATCTCGCGCCTCATACATCTAGAGATTTAGGGAATCGCCATCGGCCTGCCGGGCGGAATCGTCGTCGGGTGCGACGACCACGTCCGCTGTGACGATCACGTAGGGGTGGTCCAGGGAGTCCGAGGCGCGGAAGGCCTTCCGGTAGGCCGCGAGCGAGTTCGCGGTGGTGGACGGGCTCGAGTGGTAGTGGGTCGGGTGGGGCACGACCAGCTGGCCGGCGACCTCCGCGCTCTTCCCGGCGGTGGTCAGCTGGTTCCGGAGGTCGCCGGCCGACCCGGCTCAGAAGGCCGGCAGCACCTCGCCCTTCGGCCACCTGGTGGTGACGAAGGTGCGGACCTGGGTGGAGTGCAGCAGCTCGTCGAGCCGGACGAGCCGCGGATCGTCGATGTCCTCAGCCCGGACAGCCACGAAGTTCGCGTAGGGGTTGTCCTCGCCGGACTCGATCAGCAGGGAGTCGGTGGCCGGGTTCAGACCGCCCTCGAGCGCGTAGTTGCCGTTGATGATCGCGAGGTCGAAGTCCTGCAGGCTGCGCGGGAGCTGCTCGGGGTCGGTCTCGACGAACTCCAGGTTCTTCGGGTTGTCCGCCACGTCGAGAAGGGTCGGGTCCTCCTCCCCGGTGTCGTCGAGAGTGATCAGGTCGGCGCCGACGAGCAGGTCGAGCGCGCGGGCCTGGTTGGACGGGTCGTTGGTGATGCCGACCCGGGCCCCGTCGCGCAGGTCGGCCACGTCGTCGACAGTCTCGGAGTACGCCGCGTACGGCTCGATGTGGATGCCGGGGAAGTGGCCGAAGTCGTAGCCCCGCTCGGCGACCTGAACCTCGTAGTAGGGGAGGTGCTGGAAGTAGTTCGCGTCGAGATCGCCCTCGGACAGGGCGACGTTCGGCTGGATGTAGTCGGTGTACTCGACGATGTCGAGTCGCAGGCCGGCCTCGGCGGCCAGCTCGTCCTGGACGAACTGGAGGATCTCGGCGTGCGGCGTCGGGCTCGCGCCTATTCTGATGGGCCGGTCGCCGGAATCCCCGCCCGCGCCGCCGTCGTCGGAGTCGCTGCAGGCGCCGAGGGTGAGGGTCGTCGCAAGAACGGAGACGGCGATCGGCAGGAATACTCTGCGCACGTGATGTCCTTCCGCGGGTGCATGCCCGCTTGGGTGGAGCGGGATCAGGGATTTCCGGGACGGGACGCCGGATGTTCCGGTGCTAGCGGTGGTCCAGCCGTCGGGCGGCGACATCCCCGGTCAGCTGGATGATCTGTACGAGGGCGACGAGAACGATGACCGTCACCACCATCACGTCGGTCTGAAATCTGTTGTAGCCGTAGCTGACGGCGAGATAGCCGAGCCCGCCGCCGCCCACCGAGCCGGCCATCGCGGAGTACGACACGATGGTCACGACGGTCGTGGTGAACCCGGAGATGATGCTCGGCAGCGATTCGGGGACGAGCACCTTGGCCACCACCTGCACCCGGGAGGCGCCCATCACCACCGCGGCCTCGACGGTGTCGGGGTTGACCTCCCGCGCCGCGCTCTCGACCAGGCGGGCGAAAAAGGGCGCGGCGCCGAGGGTCAGCGGCACGATGGCCGCCTCCGGGCCGATGTTCGTTCCGACGACGAACCGGGTGAACGGAATCACCGCGATCAGCAGGATCAGGAACGGCAGCGACCGGCCGACGTTGACGACGAGCCCGAGCGTCCGGTGGGCGAGGAAGGACGGCCGGAGCCCGGTCGGCGAACTCGTGTGCAGGAGCAGCCCGAGCGGAAGCCCAAGGAACAGGGTGAACAGCGAGCTGAAGCCGACCATCTGGAGGGTCTCCAGGGCCGCTTCGGGGAGCCGTTCGTTGATCACGCGGTTGTCGAACACCCCGAGCGCCTGCGCCTCGGCGACCGGCACGAAGCTGATCTCTCCTGCGCGGCCGGAGCTCACCGCCCGGCCCCGCCCCCGGCGGCTTCCTCTCCTGCGGCCGCCTTCGTGATCTCCTTCGTCGGTGACGGAGCATCCGCCGTCGCCGTCGGCTCCGTGAGGAGCTCGACGGTCAGGCCCCGGGCGCGCAGGAACGCGGTGGCGTCGCTGACCGACGCCGTCGGGGGGAGACCGATCCGCAGCCGGCCGAACTGCTGGGCGCCGTACGTCTCCACGGCACCGCCGAGGACTGCGACGTCGGCGTCCAGATGCCGCACCAGCTGGGCGAAGGCGAGGCTGGCGCGGTGCTCACCGCTGTCGACCGGATGTTCGCCGGCGAACGACACCTCGAGCACCACGTAGGGCCCCGGCTGGTCGGGCGGTCGGATCGGCAGCAGATCCCGGGCCAGCCGCGAACCCTGGTGGGTGAGCACGGACGCCAGGTCTCCCTGCTCGGCGACCCGGCCGTCCCGCAGCAGCGTTACGCTGTCGCACACCTCCCTGACGACCGCGGACTCGTGGGTGATCAGCAGGACGGTCACGCCGAGGCGGTCCCGAACGTCCTTGATCAGGCGGAGGATCTGCCCGGTCGTCGTGACATCGAGTGCCGACGTCGGTTCGTCGCACAGCAGCACCGCGGGATCGGTGGCCAGCGCCCGCGCGATACCCACCCGCTGGCGCTGGCCACCGGAAAGCTGGGCCGGATAGGCCCTGGCCCGGTCGGCGAGGCCGACCAGCTCCAGGAGCTCGGCCGTGCGGGCCCGGCGGGCCGCGCGGCGCACACCCGCCAGTTCCAGCGGGAACGCCACGTTCGCCGCCGCCGTCCGGTTGTCCAGCAGGTTCACGTGTTGGAAAACCATGCCGATGCAGCGCCGGGCGCGCCGGCGCTCGGTTTCGCGCAGCGATGTCAGTTCCCGCCCGTCAATACGTACCGACCCCGAGGTCGGGCGTTCGACAGCCGTCAGGCAGCGCACCAGAGTGCTTTTACCGGCGCCACTGCGACCGACGACGCCATGGATCTCTCCCACGGCGACGTTCAGGTCGATGCCGTCGAGCGCCGCGACCTCACCGGAACGGGCGCGATAGACCTTGCGAAGATCCGTTACGGAGATCACGAAAATCCAGACCGTGCCCGGAAACCGGGCCTGTGCCGTTCGTCGGGCGTCAGTACGTGAAGGCTGCCCAACGACACAGCGCGCTGCTGTGCCGGCGAAGGTCGATCGCGAGACGTCGAGTCAATCCCGATTTTCTCGACATAATTAGTAGTTTTACCCCGGGATGAGTCGACGTCAAGTGCCCCTGATTCCTGATTCCGCCGGGCGTGGCGCAGCCGATGGGCTGACCGCCGTGCCGAGTTTTACCGGGCGGTGCGGTGCGGCGCGCTGCGCTGGCTGGCCGAGGCGACACTGCCGGTTATGGAGAGCGCCGCCGGGTAACCCGGCGACAGCAGGCGATACGGGTGAGGATCGGGCGGCGATGCAGACCTTTCTGCCCTATGCGGACTTCGCGGCCAGTGCCGCGGTTCTCGACCCCCGCCGCCTCGGCAAGCAGCGGGTCGAGGCACTGCAGGTCCTGCGCGCGCTGACCTATGAGGGCTATGGCTGGCAACGACATCCCGCCGTCCGGATGTGGGTGGGCTACCCGCAGGCCGTCGCCGCCTACGGGCTGGCGATCTGCGCGGAGTGGACCGCCCCGGGACGCGCGGACACCTGCGCGGCCACGATCGGCGCCGATCTCAGCCGGGCGGCGCTGCCGCCGCGGTCCCAGCAGGCACTGGCACGGCTCGGGCTGCTGCCCGACTGGCTGGGGGAGGAACGCCTCCATCGCAGCCACCGGGCCGCGCTGGTCCGCAAGGACCCGGACTTCTACGGCCCGCTGTTCGGCGACGTGGACCCGACGCTGCCGTACTACTGGCCGGTCTGAACCACTGGCCGGTCTGAACCACTGCCTGAACCACTGCCTCCTGGCCGTCCAGACGCCCTGAGCTCCGCACGCACGCCACCGCTCCGTCCGACCGGACCGGACCTTGATCGATGTGAGCTGCCGCCATCCGTTGTCCTGGAAGGTACGGTGATGAGGTGCGAGGAGTGAGGCCCGGAGCGACGGCCGGAAGCCCGAGCACGCGGGGGAGGATCGACAAGCGGCAGGCGATCCTCGAGGCCGCCTTTGTGATCTTCGCGCGGGAGGGGTACGCCCAGGCGAGTGTGGACGCGATCGCGGCCGAGGCCGGCGTGGCCAAACCGACGATCTACAACCACCTCGGTGGCAAGGAGAACCTCTTCCTCCACGCCATGACCGCGACCGCGGAGCGGACCACGGCGCGCAGTCTCGCCGTGGTGTCCCGGCTCGCGGTCGACGCGGCGGATCTGCACACCGCCTTCGCCGACGTCGGCGAGGCCCTGCTGAGCTGCTACTGCTCGGAGGAGTCCTGGGCGCTGCGGCGGTTGCTGCACGCCGAGATCGTCCGGTTCCCGGGGCTGTTCGACGCCATCGGGGCCAGCGGGCCGAACCAGGTGGGCGAGGCGTTCGCGGACCGGCTGGCCCGGCTCGCCCTGGCGGGCCGCCTGCGGCTGACGGATCCGGTGGAGGCGGCCGAGCAGTTCCTCGCGCTGATCACCGGTCCCGTCGCGAGTCGTTCCGCTCTGGGTACCAGGCCGCTGGGCGACGCGCAGCTGCGCCGGGTGGCCGAGGCGGCATCCACCACGTTCCTGCGCGCCTTCACCGCCGCTCCGGTCGGCCTCCCCGTCAGCGACTAGCCCCCCCGCCCGCGGCGGGCCTGTCCGTGGCGCTTCTCGACAGCTCGGCATGCGCGACAGCGCGGCAGTTCGGCATGCCGGCACGCTCGGCACGCCGACACCTGGCGCGGGGACACGACACGATCCGTTTCGGACGCGACTCTCCGACCCTGTTTCCAGTACAGTATTTTTTACTGATCGGTAAAATAAAGCGTACGGGGGATAGCATGGCTCGGGGGGAGGGCGACCGGCTGGATCCCGCGCTGCTGCGGTTGGTCGGGGTGCTCCTGCTGGGCGGGATGATGGGCCTGCTCGACGGCACGATCGTGAACGTCGGGATCGGCTCGCTCGGCGCGCACTTCGACGCGTCGCTGGGCGCTGTCGGCTGGGTCGCCACCGGCTACCTGCTCGCGGTGACCGTCGCGATCCCGCTCAGCGCGTGGGCGGTCGACCGGTTCGGGGCCCGGCGGATGTGGCTGGCCGGCCTGTCGCTGTTCCTTGCGGGGTCGCTCGCCTGCGGGGTGGCACCGTCGATCGAGACGTTGGTCGTCTTCCGGGTGATCCAGGGCTTCGGCGGCGGGATGCTCGACCCGCTGATGCTCACGCTGCTCGCGCGCGCGGCCGGCCCGGCCCGGGTCGGGCGGGTGATGGGGCTGATGGGCGTCGTCATCCCGCTGGGCCCGGTGCTGGGCCCGATCGTCGGCGGTGTGATCATCGAGCGCCTGGACTGGCGGTGGATGTTCCTGGTGAACCTGCCGATCGGCCTGGTGGCGCTGCTGGCCTCCCTGCGGGTGGTCCCGGTCGATCCGCCGCGCTCCGAGCGCGGGGCGGGGCGTCTCGACGTCATCGGGGTCGCGTTGCTGTGCCCGGCGTTCGCCGTGCTGGTGTACGCCCTCTCGCGGGCCGGTGAGCACGGGTTCGACGCGGCCCGGGTGCCGGTGACGCTGGCCGTCGGGGGAGTGCTGCTCGTGGCCTACCTCGGGCACGCGCTGCGGGCCGGCGGTGCCGCGCTGATCGACCTGCGCCTGTTCGGCAGCCGCGGCTTCGGCGCGAGCGTGGCGGTCATGGCGATCACCGGAGTGATGCTCTTCTCGATGCTGTTCGTCGTGCCGCTGTACTACCAGGTGCTGCGCGGCCACGATGTGCTCGAGGCCGGCCTGCTGCTCGCGCCGCTGGGGGCGGGCTCGTTCCTCGCGATGCCGCTGGCGGGCCGGCTCGGCGACAGGATCGGAGCGCGCGCTCTGGCCCCGGGTGGCGCTGTGCTGATCGCGGCGAGCGTGCTGGTGTTCACCCAGGCCGGGGCGGACACCGGCGAGGCCGGTCTGGCGGTCGCCGTCTTCGTGACGGGTCTCGGGCTGGGCTTCGTCGGGGCGCCGACGATGGGGGCGCTGTACCGGACGCTGCCACCGGAGGCGGTGCCGCAGGGGACGTCCGCGCTGTATGTGCTCAACCAGCTGGGGGCGTCCCTCGGGATCGCGATCGTGGCGTTCATCCTGCAGCGCGGGTTCACCGGTGGTGCGCCGACGGTCGGCGCGTTCCAGTCGGCCTTCTGGTGGGTCTTCGGAGGGGCGCTCGCGGTCCTGGTGGCGGGCTGCTTCCTGCCGGGCCGGCCGGCCCCCGCGCCGGCGGGCGTCGCCGGGCCGAGGGAGAGCGAACCCGCCCCCACGGGGTGATCCCTGCGCCAGAACCGGTGTAGGGATGGGACCGGGCGTGCAGAATCTGGCGGGACGGGCCGCGTTCCACCACGGAGCCGCCGGACATGACCACGATCTCGTCGGCGCGGTCCGCGGCGACAGCGAGATCGTGGGCCGGCATCGGGGGCGGCTCCCTGCCCTCGCGGTTCCGGTCCCTACCGTCGGACCGCGTCGAGGGCCAGCGCGAACAGGCGGTCGGCCTGGTCGGCGTCGCCATCGCGAGCAGTCGCCAGCGCGATGCCGACGAGCAGTTGGAGCAGGTCGTCCGGGGTCAGGTCGGAGCGGGCGGTCCCTTCCCGCTGGGCGCGGTCAAGGAGGCCGGTCGCGGCGTGCGTGATCACCTCATGGCAGGCGACGGTGGCTGACTCGGGCCCCTCCGCCATGAGCGTTCCGGCCAGGGCCTGGTTGACGCGTGCGTGGACGAGGAAGAGCCGTAGCCAGGTCGCCAGGGCGTCATCCGCGGAGTGGGTCGCCGACAGCTCCGCCGCCTGTCGGCACAGGGTCTCGATCCGGTCGGCGAGAACGGCGGTCAGCAGGGCGGTCCGGGTCGGGAAGTGCCGATACAGGGTTCCCTGCCCGACTCCGGCCCGGCGGGCGATCTCGACGAGCGACGCGTCAGGGCCGGCCTCGTCGAACGCCTCACGCGCGACGGTGAGCAGGCGCTCCCTGTTGCGCCGCGCGTCGGTGCGCCGGGGGCGCTCCGCTGGCGCTCGTCCGCCCACCGCGTCCCTCCCTCACGCCGTCCCCATAGACAACCGGACAGCCTGTCCGTATCGTAGCCGTTCGGATCCGGACAGGCTGTCCGGATCCGGATCCGGATCCGGAGCGACGGAGGGGCAGGGTGCACGTGGAGTCAGGACACGAGCTCGGCCATGTCGGCCTGTGGACGTTCGCCTTCGACGGCCAGCCCGCCGGCCGCGTGCGGGAGAGCGCCGCGGAGATCGAGGAGCTCGGCTACGGAGCGATCTGGTACGGAGAAGGTCTCGGCCGAGACACGGTGAGTCAGGCATGGCTGCTGTTGTCCGCCACGCGGCGGATCACCGTCGCGTCCGGCATCGCGAACATCGCATTCCGTGACCCCGTTGCGCTGGCGACCGCGGCCCGCGCCCTGGGAGAGGCGTTTCCGGGCCGCTACCTTCTCGGCCTCGGCGGGCACCGGATTGACGACACCATCCACAAGCTGGACGGGTACCCCGTACCGGGCCGGGGAAAGGCGGTGTCGACCATGAGCGCCTACCTCGCGGCGATGGATGCCGTCCCCGCCCACAGCCCGGTGCCGCAGCCGGCCGTGCGCCGGGTGCTGGCCGCGCTCGGCCCGAAGATGCTTGCGCTGGCCGCGCAACGGGCGTGGGGTGCACATCCGTACTTCGTACCCGTCGACCACACTCGGCGCGCCCGCGAGATCATGGGCCCGGAAGCGTTCCTCGGGGTGGAACAGGCCGTCGTCGTGGCCACCGAGGTCGACCAGGCCCTCCAGATCGCCACGGCACACGTGGCTGGCTACGTCTCCATGGCACCCCACCAGGAGGCGAACATGCGGCGGCTGGGGTTCGGCGATGACGACCTCGTCGGTGGCCCGAGCCGCCGGCTCGTCGACGCGATCGTCGCTCGTGGTGACGTCGAGGCTGTCCGGGAGCGGGTGCGCCAGCACCTCGACGCGGGCGCCGACCACGTCTGCATCCAGGTACTCACCGCCGACCCGACCGCACTACCCGACCGCGAATGGCGCGAGCTCGCCCCGGCCCTGCGTGATCTTGCGCGTTCCCCTGGGCCATGACGGGAGATCGTGCCCCGTGCCGACACGGCGCCCCACCGTCCGACTCCCCGCTGGCGGACCGCGGTACCGCCCGCCTCCGGCCTGGGGCAGCCGATGGTTGCCCCAGGCCCGTGGTCAGACCGTGGCGTGCTTCTGGCGGTAGAGCTCCGCCCACTCGGCGCGGGGCCGGATGGTCGTGTCCACGTCGGCGGCGAGCGCCCGCAGCGCGCCCACGGTGGCCCGCTCCCTCGGCACCTCCGCGAACGGATCCCAGTGGTAGAACCGGCAGGCGTTCTCCCAGGTCATCTTGTTGATCTCCGCATCGGTGCAGCCGGCCTTCGTGAACTCCTTCTCGAGCCACTCGGGCGCGTCCGGCCAGATCGAGTCGGAGTGCGGGTAGTCGCACTCCCAGGCGATGATGTCCATGCCGACCTCGTGGCGCGCGGCGACGGCGTGCGGGTCGGTGACGAAGCAGGCCAGCGACTGCTCGAGGAAGACCTGGCTCGGCAGCCTGCCCCCGAAGTCACGGCGCAGCCACTTCTGGTTCGTGTAGTGGCGGTCGCAGCGGTCCAGGTAGAAGGGCACCCACCCGATGCCGCCCTCGGCGTAGGAGAACGTCAGGTCGGGGTAGTTGCGGTAGGCCGGGCCCCAGAGCAGGTCCTGGGCGGCGAGCGCCGAGATCTGGCACGCCAGGATCATGGTGTGGTCCCGGGGCGCCCCGGGAGCCATCGTGAGCGACCGCAGGCCCATCCCGATGTGCAGCGTCATGGCGACGTTGCACTCGGACATGGCCGTCCAGATCGGCTTCCAGTAGTCCTCGTCGTGGTAGCTGGGCAGGTTGTCGATGTGCGGCATCTCGGGCATGGCGATGCCCCGGGCGCCCTTCGCGGCGACGCGGCGGATCTCCGCTGCGGCCGCCTGCGGGTCGTGGATCGGGGCGATGGCCAGCGGGATGAACCGGCCCGGGTAGGTGGCGCACCACTCGTCGATGTGCCAGTCGTTGTAAGCCTGGATGACCGCGGTCGTCGTCTCGTCCCGGAACTGGATCAGGTGGCCGCCGCTGAAGCCGGCGAAGGTCGGGAAGCACATCGAGCTGAGGATGCCGTTGCGGTCCATGTCGCGGACGCGGGAGTGGATGTCGTAGGCACCCGGACGCATCTCGGCGAAGCCGGAGGGTTCGCTGTTCCACTCCAGGGGCGGCCAGCCGACCACGGCGTTGAGGCCGACGAGGCCGGCCGGCCTACCCCGGTACATCCACTGGTTGGCGGTGCCCTGGGCGACGACGTGCGGGGCGGCCTCGGCCCAGCGCTTCGGCAGGTGTCGCTCGAACATGTCCGGTGGCTCGATCACGTGGTCGTCCACGCTGACCAGGATCATCTCGTTCTTGTCCACGAGTCTCTCCTCGCTCCGCAGTTCTTGACGAAGTTCAAATCTGATGCCCTCATTGTGCGCCTGTGGGCCCCTGCGCGAGTCGCGGAACCCGGCCCTTCCCGTCCGGACCCCGCCCGGGGTGCCGGCCGGCCTGCCCGGCTGTCCTCGGTGCGACACGACGGCGCCTTGCGGTGTCGAGGGGGTCGGGTGACACTTCGGGAGAGGCGATCCATCTGGTGATCGCCGAAGCGTGCCGGGAGGTCGACGATGTTCGGTCGTCGCAGGCCCACAGCGGACGGTGTCCCCTCGGAACCGGGCCAGGGCGCGGAACCGGGCCAGGGTGCGCCCGTGCCCGCACACGCCGGGCCCTGGGGCGAGGTCGACGCGGCACGACTCGACCCGGCCGGCCGGGACGCATCCGCAGGGGCGTCCCGCCACGTCGACTTCGGCGCGCTGCGGGTCGCCGTCCCGGCCGGGACGGCGGCGGAGGTCCTGCCGGGCCTCGGCGAGCGCCCCGTTCCGGAACTCGTCCTGCGGACCGGCGAGCTCACCGTGCGGATGGCCGCCTTCGCCGCGCCGAGGAGCCACGACGGGTGGGAGGGGATCCGTGGTGATCACGCCGCGGCCCCCGGCGCCTCGGGGATCGTCCCGGGTCGGTACGGCCCGGAGTTCCGCAGCGGCGACAGCAGGGTGATCGGGATTGCGGGTCCCCGCTGGTACCTGCGGGTCGTCGTGACCACGTCCCCGACCGCGACCGCCGCGACCGCCGCGGCCGGGGACGAAGCGACGACGGCCTTGCCCGTCCTCGACGAGATCCTCGGGGCCACGGTGGTCGTGCGCGGCGCGACCGCCATGCCGGCCGGCGCGGCGCTCCCGCTTCGCCACCCCACACTCGACGGCCCGGCCGTCGTCACCCTGTCCGACCTGTGGACGGATGACCCGACGACAGCGGGAACCGGAACGCTGGAGCGCAGGCCCGCCGTCCACGAGTACGCCGGGGCGTTCACCGGCTCCCTGAGCCGCAATCTCTCCACCTGGGGCTGAACCGGGCGGCTGAACCGGGCGGGGAGTCCCGAGCGACGCGCCGGGGGCGATCGATCCGATCAGGGATGGCCGGTCTCCGGCAGGTCCACGGTGTTGCGGCGGTAACTGATCTTCCAGCCGTCCGGCGTGCGCACGTGACGGCTGTGGTGGTGGCCGAGCCAGATGACGCGGGTCAGCCCGTCGTCCTGCGTGCGGGCGACTCCGTAGAGCATCGTCGAGCGGGCGGTGTCGCCCTCCAGCGTGATCCGCGGGTTCATCTCCATGTGGATCACCGGGGTCGCGCTCCGCTCCATCACCGCGGCGAGCATGTCCCTGATCGCGGTCCGGCCGTTCGCGGTGCGCCCCGTGCTCATCTCGAACACGCCGTCCTCGGCCCACAGCTCGGCCCAGGCATCGAGATCGCGGGTATCGAGCAGCTCGCCGTAGTCGTACAGGCTCTGCAGGATCTCCGCCCGGTCCTCCAGCAGCCGTACACGCTCTTCGAGGCCCCACTCGCCTTTGGTCATGACGGCTAGCTTGACCTCTGTATTTATACTTAGTCAAGAAAATCCACGGGCGAGCGGGCGAGCGGGCCCGAGGTCGAGCGAGGCCGCGCGAGACCGTGTGGGGCTGGAGCCCTGGAGTGGACCGAATATCGTCAGGGCCCATGCGGAATGCGTTTTGCTCCTCCTGCGGTACGCGGTACCAGCCCGACGCGGTGTGGCCGCGGGTGTGCACCGCCTGCGGCGACACCACCTGGCGGAACCCGCTTCCGGTCGCGGTGGTGTTGCTGCCCGTCGCCGAGCCGGACGGCGGGCGCGGCCTGGTGGCGGTGCGCCGCGACATCGACCCCGGCCGCGGCGAGCTCGCGCTGCCCGGAGGCTTCATGGAGGTCGGCGAGACCTGGCAGGAGGCCGCGGTGCGGGAGCTGCGGGAGGAGACGGGAATCCCCGCGCCCGCGGGTGACGTCCGCCTGTTCGACGTGCACAGCGGGAACGACGGTGGCTTCGTGCTGGTGTTCGGCCTCCTGCCGGTGCGGCCGCGGGCCGAGCTGCCTCCCGTGGTGCGGACAGAGGAGGCCGCGGAGTGGCTGGTCCTCACCCGACCGAGTCGGCTCGTGTTCCCCACCCACACGGACGCGATGGCCTCCTACTTCGCCCAGGTGGACGGGAGGCGGTCACCCTGATCCGCGCAGCGCCCCGCCACGGCCCGGACGGCTGTGGCCACCGCCTGCGGCATCGCCCTGACCATCGGCGCGGTGTGCCGGAGCTGTACCCGGTTGCCACAGGTACGTCTCAGCTCATACCGACGTACGGGTCGGCGGGGGCCGTCGCGGGAGCGGTTGCGGCGGCGGGTTGGGTGGCGGCGAGTCCGGCGAGGCCGCCGCGGACGAGCGTCATGTAGGTGTCGATCAGGCGGGTGGCGGTGCTGTCGGTCGGATTGCCGTACCACTCGCGCATGATCGTGGAGATCGCCGAGATCAGGATGTCGCTCGCGAGCCGGGCCCGCTCCGTGGGGACGCGGAGTTCCCGTGACGTTCGCTCGACCAGGAGCTGACAGATCTGGTCCGCCCGCGTGTACACCTCATGGCGTACCTCCTGGCTGCGCTGGGCCGCCGCGAACAGGGCCACGAACAGGGGGTAGCGCTGTCGGCCTGCCCGGAGCGAACCGCGGGCGAGTGCCTCGTACATCCCCTCGATTGTTCTGGCCGCTCGCATTGCCGCGAGGATCTCGTGATGGCCGTCGTCTACTTCTCTTCGGTAGACCGCCGTGATAAGGCCATCCCGACTGGTGAAATGCTTGTACAGCAGTGCTCGGCTGATTCCGGCGCGGTCCGCGACCGCTTCCATGGATACCGCGTCGAGGCCTCTGTCCGTGACCAGTGTGGAGAAGGCCCGCATGATGTCCTCGCGGCGGCTGGCCCCCGACCGCCGCCGGCCCCCGTCCCCGGTATGGGGAGTCGGTGTCTGCGCGGTCGCGTCCACCCTTCGTCCTGCTCCTGGTGAACCCGAACCGACCCGACTTAACACAGACGGAGCCTTCCATGATCTCGAAATAGGCAGCTGGTTTGACGGGAAAGATGGTCTGACGGGACAGGTCCTGCGCAGGATATCGATCCTGGGCGTCGGCAGTGCGCCACATTCGGAGGATGCGCCAATGGTGGTGGTGCGGCCGACGTGATGGTGGTCGCCGCGCGTCCGTCCGGCAATGTCATGGAGGAGGAAGTAAAAGCGGGAAACAAGGATGAGTGTTCCGTGCGCCGCCGGTGGGTGTGCGCTGGGCGAGCGCGTCCCGGTCAGGAACGCGCTCGCCGCGGGCGACCGACCGCCGTGTCCCGTCGCGCGGGCGGCGTCGCGTGTCGCCTATCCGGCGGCCCCACCGGTCGGCGTCACGGTGCGCAGCGCCGCCGCGCTGGTGGCCGTGGCCGTGGCCGTGGTGCCGGGCGCGGGCGCGCTGGGCGCCGGTGCTGGCACCGGGTTGGCGACTGCGGCCTGGTCGAGTCGGTCAGCCAGGTGGGCGGCGAGAGCCGTCGGGCTGCTGTGCGCCCACAGGACCTTGGTCGCGACCCGCAGGCCCAGGCCCTTCTCGATCCTGGTGCGCAGTTCGAGCATCATCAGCGAGTCCATACCGACGTCGAGCAGCGGAGTGCGCGGGTCGATGGCCGCCCGGTCGATCCGGAGAATGCCGCTGACCTCGCCGATCAGGTAGGTCTCCAGCAGGCTCTGCCGGGTCGCCGGGTCGGCGGCGCCCAGCTCGTCGAGGAGGGCGTTCGCCGCCTGGCCGCCGCTCGTACCGCCCCCGATCGCGACGGTGGCCAGGAACGTCGAGTCGATCGTCGCGCCGAAGTGCGCCAGCCAGGTGGGCTGGTCGACCGGCAGGTAGCCGGCTCGGGCCCGGTCGTGGCGCAGGAGCCGCTCGCAGGCGTCCAGCCCCTCCTCGACGTCGATCATGGCGTAGCCGCGCTCCTCGAACGAGGCGCCGCGGCCATGGTCCGCCCAGGCCCCCCAGTTGACGCTGATCGCGGGGAGGCCCTGGGCCCGCCGCCAGCTGGTGAAGGTGTCGAGCCAGGCGTTCGCCGCGGCGTAGGAGCCCTGGCCGGGGAAGCCGAGCAGGGCCGCGGCCGAGGAGAACCCGAACCACCAGTCCAGGTCGTGGCCCTCGCAGGCCTCGTGCAGCCGCCACGCCCCGACGACCTTCGGCTGCCACACCCGGTCGAGGAGCTCGTCGGAGATCAGCGTGACGACGGCGTCCTCGACGACGGCGGCGCCGTGCAGCACGCCCCGCAGCGGCAGCCCGGTGGCCGTCGCGGCGGCGACCAGGCGCTGTGCCGTGTCCCCGACGGCGATGTCACCGCGGACGACCTCGATGTCGGTGCCGGCGCCCCGCAGTTCGGCGAGCACGGCCTCGGCGGCGGAGGAGGGCGCGGACCGGCCGTTGAGGACGACCCGGCCGGCGCCGGAGCGGCTGAGCCAGCGGGCGAGGACCAGGCCGAGCCCGCCGAGACCGCCGGTGACGACGTAGGCACCGTCGCCTCGTATCACCGGGATGTCGTGGGGCGCCACGACGACCGTCGTCTCGCCGTCGGCCGGGATGGTGAGGACCAGCTTGCCGATGTGCTCGCCGGCGCCCATGGACCGGAAGACCGCCGAGGCCTCGGCGATCGGGAACGCGGTGTACTCCAGCGGGGTGAGCCGGCCGGCGGCGAGCTCCTCGCCGACCTCCCGCACCAGCCGGTCGAGCAGCGCGGGCTGGTCGGTGCCGAGCAGGCCGAGATCGACGCTGGCGAACGTGATGTTGCGGCGGAACGGGAACATGCCGAGCTTCGCGTCGGAGTAGATGTCCCGCTTGCCGAGCTCGATGAAGCGGCCGCCGACGCGCAGCAGGTCGAGGCCGGCCCGCAGCGCCGGCCCGGTCAGCGAGTTCAGCACGACGTCCACGCCGTCGCCGGTGAGCTCGCGGATCTGCTCGGCGAACCGCGCGGACCGGGAGTCGAAGACGTGCCGGATGCCGAGCTCGCGCAGGTAGGCACGTTTGCGTTCGGAACCGGCGGTGGCGAGGATCTCCGCGCCGGCGGCACGCGCGATCGCGATCGCGGCGAGGCCCACGCCGCCGCTCGCCGCGTGGATCAGCACCCGTTCCCCGGCCCGCAGACCGGCCAGCTCGTGCAGGCCGTACCAGGCGGTGAGGTAGACGGCCGGCAGAGCGGCGGCGGCCTCCAGCGTCATGCTGTCGGGCACCGGGAAGGCCCGCGCCGCCCGGGTGGTGTGGAAGGTCCCGAGCGCCCCGAAGTCCATCACGGCGACGCGATCGCCGGGCTGGACGCTCGCCACGCCCGGGCCGACGGCCGTGACCGTTCCGGCGCCGTCGGTGCCGAGCGGGATCGGCTTGCCGTCCGCGGTCTGGTACACGCCCATGGCGTTCAGGACGTCGGCGAAGTTGATGCTCGCCGCGCGCAGTTCGATCTCGATCTCCCCGGGCCCGGGGGAGCGCCGGTCCCGTGCGACGAACTCGAAGGAGTCGAGGTCGCCGGGCTGGCGCACGCCGAGCGTGATCCCGTCGCGGCCGAACCGGCGTACCTGGGTGCGGCGGTCGCCGTCCCGCAGCGGGCTCGTGCGCAGCCGGGCGAGGTAACGGTTCCCGGCCCGCCAGGCCACTTCGTCGTCGGGAAGCCCGGCGCACAGCTCCGCGCACAGGTCCTTGCCGCCGGCGGTGGCGTCGACGTCCAGGTGGGTGATCTTCAGCTCGGCGTGCTCGTAGCTGATGACCCGGTACAGGCCGCGCAGGGCACCGGCGTCCAGCGCTGTTCCCTCGCCCTCGAACACGGGCTGGGCATCCCGCGTGAGCACCCAGAGCCTGGGCACCGCCGTGTCGTTGTCCTCGACGAGCGCGCGGACCAGCAGGGCCAGCCGGCGGACGCGGTCGCGGGCCCGGGTGAGGCCGTGCGGGTCGACGCGCGGGTCGACGCGCGACGCCGCGCCCGGCGCGACGAACACCAGCCCGCCCCAGTCAGGGACCGTGCGCAGCCACTCGGCGACGAGCTCGGTCTGCGCCCGGTCGCCCTCCTCACCGGCGGGAAGACGCACCGCCTCGGCCCGCAGACCCCGGGCGCGCAGCCCGACGACGACCTCGTCGGTGATGTCCTGCGGGTCGTCCTGCTCCGAGAGCAGCAGCCAGCTGCCCGCGACCGCCTCCTCACCGGCGGACGGTGGCAGCGGTCTCTCCTCCCAGTCGACGCCGAGCAGCCGCCGGGCGAAACGCAGATCGGCCGGGTTGGCACTCGCCCCGCCCAGGTGCACGTCGTGCAGTTCCGCCAGGACGGTGCCGTCGGCGGCGAGCAGGGTCAGATCGCCGAACGCGGCGGTGGCCTCCTGCCGGGTCAGCCGGGCGAGGCAGTAGCGCCCGCGGGAGGTGTCGCCGTACACGCGCAGCGTGCCGACGCCCAGCGGCAGGCTCAGGCCGTCGGCGGCGTCGCGGGCCATGGCCAGCGACGGGTGCGCGGCCAGCGTCTGCAGACAGCTGTCGAGCACCACCGGGTGCAGGCGGAACGCCGACGCCTCGGCCCGCAGCCCGGTCGGCAGCTCGAGACGTCCCAGCACGGTGGACGTGGCCGCGTCGCCGCGGTGGTTCGTGTCGCCGTAGTGGATGGCGGTCAGGCCGGCGAAGTTCGGCCCGTGGTGGATCCCGGTGGCGCGCAGCCGCTCGTAGAAGGCGTCGACGTCCCCCGCCGTCGGGTGTTCCCGCAGTGCCGCCTCGACGTCGACCGGGGCCGGTGGCTGCGGCCGCGGCACCCGGCGGGCTCGGGCGACCGCGTGCTCCGCCCACACCTCGTCCGTGCCGAGGGAGACGATGCGTAGCGTGGCCTGGTCCTCCGCCTGGTAGTCGGCGACCAGGGAGAGCGGGGTGTGGTCGTCCAGGAAGAGCACACCCCGGAACTCGATGTCGACGATCTCGGTCGCCGTGCCCGCGCCGAAGATCTGCGTCGCCGCGGCGAGCGCCATCTCGCAGTAGCCGGCACCGGGGAGGACCACGGCGTCGCGCACCTGGTGGTCGGCGAGCCAGGGCAGCGCCGCGGTGCCGGCGTCCGCCTGCCAGACATGACCGCCCTCGGCCGAGGGGACCTGCACGTGTACGCCGAGCAGCGGGTGCACGGCCACGACCCGCGCGCTCGTCGCATCCGCGAGCTCGATCATCAGATGCTCGTGGTGCCACGCGGTGGCCGGCAGGTCGACGAGCCGGCCCGACGGATGATCGAGGCTCCAGTCCACCGCCACACCGGCGCAGTGGACGGCGCCGAGCCGGGTGAGGAACGCGCGGTGGACGTCGTCACCCCGCCGCATCGTCTCCACGACCGCGGCGTCCCGCCCGACCTTCGCGATCGTCTCGGTGATCGAGCGGAGCAGGAGGGGATGCGGCGCGACCTCGACGAAGCAGCGCTGCCCGTCGTCGAGCGCCGCGGTGACCGCGCTCGCGAAGCGGACCGGCCGGCGCAGGTTGTCCGACCAGTAAGGGCCGTCGAACGACGGCCGCCCGAGCGGATCGCCGAGCACCGTGCTGAAGAAGGGGATCGCCGGCTCGCGCGGCGCCAGGTCACCAAGGGCGGCGACGAGGTCCGGCAGGATCGGGTCGACCTGGCTGGAATGCGAGGCGACGTCCACCGCGATCTCGCGGGCGAACAGCCCGCGCGCCTCCCAGCCGGCGACGAGCTGGCTCACCCGCTCGGCGTCCCCCGCCACCACGGTGGACGTCGGTGCGGCCAGCACCGCGACGACCACGTCGTCGATGCCCGCCGCGGCCAGCTCGGCGTCGAGGTCCGCGGCGGACAGCTCCACCGAGGCCATCCGGCCGGAGCCCGACAGCTGGCGCATCAGCCGCGAGCGGCGGCAGATCACCTTCACCCCGTCCGCCAGCGACAGGGCGCCGCTCACCACCGCGGCCGCCGCCTCACCCATCGAGTGGCCCAGCACTCCCGCGGGCTCGACACCATGCGCCCGCCAGGTCGCCGCCAGCGCCACCTGCATCGCGAAGATCACCGGCTGGACGCGGTCGATGGCGGCCGAGGGCGCGGCGCTGGTCAGCTCACCTGTCACGGAGAACCCGGACTCGTCCTGGACGAGTGGCTCCACCTGCGCGATCGTCGCCGCGAAGGCGGCTTCCCGCTCGAGGAGCTCGCGGCCCATGCCCGCCCACTGCGAACCCTGGCCGGAGAACACGAACACCGGGCCGGGAACCCGGACCCGGGTCGTGCGGGATTCGGTCGCGGGCGAGGCCTCGCCGCGGGCGAAGCCGCGGAGCTGTTCGACCAGCTCGCCGCGGTCGGCGGCCGTGATCGCCAGCCGCGCCTGGCGGTTGCCGCGGCGCCGCGCCAGCGTCCACCCGACGTCGCGCAGGGCGACGTCCACGTGGTCGTCAAGCCAGTCGGCGAGGCTGTCGGCGGTCCGGGCCAGCGCTGCCGGCGAACTCGCGGACACGGGGATGACCAGCGGGTGCGGGACGTCCCGCGCGGCCGGCGCCGTTTCCGTGACTGGCGTGGCTTCCGTGACCGGCGTGGTCTCCGCGACGGGCGTGACCAGCGTGACGGGTGTGACGGGTGTGGCCTGGGCGGCGTGCGCCCCGGCGACGTCGGCGGCGGTGCGCGCGGTCCGCTGGCGGGGGAGGGCCGCCGGAGCGGCGGACTGGAGCAGCACATGAGCGTTGGTGCCGCTGAACCCGAACGACGAGACGGCGGCGAGGCGCGGTCCGTCAGGAACCGGCCAGCTGACCGTCTCGGTGGGGACGAAGAAGCGGCTGCCGCCGTGGTCGATGCTGGGATTCCAGGACCGGAAGTGCAGGTTGGGCGGGATGACACCGTGCTGCAGACACAGCACGGCCTTGATGAGGCCGGCGATACCCGACGCAGCCTCGAGGTGGCCGATGTTCGATTTGATCGAACCCAGCGCGCACGGATTCTTCCCCGTCCCGTACACCGCCGCGAGTGCTCCGAACTCGACGGGATCACCCACTGGGGTGCCCGTGCCGTGCGTCTCCACCAGGCCGATCTGGGCGGGGTCGATCCCGGTGGACGCGAGCGCCTCCCGCAGCAGCGCCTCCTGCGCCGGCTGCGACGGCTGCGTCAGCCCGTTCGACCGGCCGTCCTGGTTCACCGCCCCGCCCCGGATCAGGGCGAGAACCCGATCGCCGGCCCGGACGGCGTCGCTCAGGCGTTTCAGGACAATAATTCCGCAGCCTTCGGCCCGGACGAAACCATCGGCCTCGGCATCGAACGGGGCACACCGCCCACGCGGCGAGAGCATTCCCCAGTTCGAGAAGGCGACGCCCGTCTCCGGACCCAGGACCAGGTTGATCCCGCCGGCCAGGGCCATGTCCGTCTCGCCGGAGAGCAGGCTGCGGGCCGCCATGTTCACGGCCAGCAGCGACGACGAGCAGGCGGTGTCGACAGACACCGCGGGGCCGTGCGCGCCGAGCAGGTAGGAGATCCGGCCGGACGCGACACTGTGCGCGTTGCCGGTGGCCGAGTACGGGCTCGACGCGGCGCCGCCGAGCTGGCTGCGCAGCAGGTAGTCCACGGTCGACATCCCGGTGTACACGCCGGTGCGGGTCCCCGCGACGGAAGCCGGCGGGATGCCGGCCTGCTCCAGGGCCTCCCAGGCGACCTCGAGCAGCACCCGCTGCTGCGGGTCCATCGCCAGCGCCTCGGCCCGGCTGATCGTGAAGAACTCCGTGTCGAAGCCGCCGACATCGTCAAGGAACCCGCCCCAGCGGCTGCACATCCGGCCGGGGACGGAGGGCTCCGGGTCGTAGTAGGCGTCCGCGTCCCAGCGGTCGCCCGGAATGTCGGTGACGGCATTGACACTGTTGTGCAGGACGCGCCACAGCGGCTCGGGGGAGGTCACCCCTCCGGGCAGTCGGCATCCAATTCCAACGATCGCGACCAGCTCGGTATCTGGTAGGTCGCTGTTCGTTCGGGTCGTATCCGGGGAAGAGGCGTATTTGGCCATGGAATTGTCCGTCTCCGAAATTGGGAAC
The DNA here is from genome assembly GCF_041008525.1 of Parafrankia sp. FMc2. Classification (NCBI taxonomy): domain Bacteria; kingdom Bacillati; phylum Actinomycetota; class Actinomycetes; order Frankiales; family Frankiaceae; genus Parafrankia; species Parafrankia sp. FMc2. The sequence goes on from NZ_JBFLUG010000089.1 coordinate 27,672, forward strand.
AGTGCCGACAGCGGTTGCGCAAAACGCTGGAGCCCTGGACATGCGGGCGCAGCCACATAACACGCGGAGTACGGCGAAACCAGGCATTGCTATCCCGCCACCGCGCATCCTCTGTGCCGCGGTGAGCTTTCCTTCGGCTTACACCAGGCACGCAAGCAGGGCCGACGATAGGCAGGATGAACGCTACCCAGCAACCACCGTCCGCTTTCGTCCGACGGCCAAAGGTGACAGGTCCGCTCGCACGGCAAGATCAAACTCGCGGGTTCGCTCTGCCGACCAGCATCAGGGTGGCTGGCCTCGCGTGGTGACGCGGTCACAGCCGTCCTGGGCGCGCGTAGCCCGAAAGTGCTACCCGAGGTGGTCGGCCTGGCGACTGGCACGCGGTCGGCAGTCCCGTGGCCTGGATGGCTTCGGGGGCGGAACTGCGGAAACAGGGCGCCCGGCGATCGGAGCCGCCGCCGAGCGGTGGGTCCTGGTGGAGATCGATGCCCTGGCGGCTACGCTCGGTTATCCCTCAGGGTCGGCCCCAGGGCGAGGTGACCGCGGTGGCCGGCGCGACGGGAGATCGCGTCTGGTCGTGAAAAGCCGCCGCCCGCCCACCGAGGCGCGGTGGGCGGGCGGCGGCTCTGGGCCGGCGTCATGGTCTGTCGCAGGGCCGTGGCCCTGCCAGTAGCGGGTGCCGGGTCAGCGACGGGCGTCGGGTCAGTAACGGGTGCCCGCCGTCGAGCGGTTCCGCGGCCGCCGCCGCAGTCGCCGCAGACCGCGTGCCGCCGACCGGTCGGCCGCGTTCACGTCACGCCGGGCCTCGTTGCGCAGCCTCCGTAGCAACTTCATCGCTTCCTCCTCGGCTTCGTCGTGCGTCCCTGGTGCGTCGGCCTCGTCCCGTGCCGGCCTGATGGGGACATGCCCGCTCTTCCGCCCGTAACACACCTTGTCTCGCCAGGCGGTGCGGCAGACGTCCTCGTGGGGCCCGTGAGCTGGGACGATGCGAGAAGGATTCCGGGAAACTCGGAACCGGCCGCCTGGTGGCGGGGCGAGGCGATCCGGCCGCTCACGGCATCAGCCGCGGCGCCAGCGCTGGTAGACACCGCCGTCGCAACCGGTCGTGGTGAGTGCGCCGGACCCGTTGCTCTGCACGCACATGCCGGTGGCGACGTCCATCAGGCTCAGCGAGCCGTCGCCGTTCGCGGCCATCGTCCACTTCTGGTAGGAGCCGCCGTTGCACTCGATCGCGTAGACGGCGCCGTTCTCGTTGCTGTCCAGGCAGACTCCGGTCGGCCGATGGACGATCACCACCGGGCCGAGCCCCCTGACGGTCCACTGCTGATAGGCGCTGCCGCTGCACCTCAGAGCGTGGATGTAGGTCGTCCCGTCGCTGTCCAGGCACAGGCCGGTCGCCCCGTGTACGAAGGCGGAGGTGCCGCCACCGGACGCGGGCGGCGTGGTCGCGGGCGGAGCGGCCGGCGGCGGAGCGGGCACGGCGGCCGGTGGGAGCGCCCCGCCCTGGCCTGGCGGAGCGTCTCCCGCGGAGGCCCGCGGGCTCGCCGCGACCTGGCGGCCCGAGGAGGAGACCGGTGCGGACGGCGCCGCTGTGGCAGGCCCGCCGGTGGGAGCGAGTGTGGATGTCATCGGGGTGGGCGGGCTCGGCGTGCCGGTGACCGTCGGCCCACCCGCCGTGGGCCAGGGGCGCGGCGAGCCGGACTCGCGGAACGCCCCGCCCGCCGGTCGCTCGTCCGACGCCGCAGGGGTGCCGCCATCCCAGGAGTAGTACGACTGGGCGCCGCGGGCCGCGATGACGCCGACGACCACGGAGGCCATGCCGAGGAGGACGGTGAAAACGGTGACCGCCTGCCACCGGCTCGACCGGGCATACGGTCTCCGAGCAGGCACCGCGCATCCCCTCTCCCGCGTCCACGTTCCCGCCGAGCCACCGAAGGCAATCCTATTAGACCAGATGTCCGACGGGACCAAATCTTCGAGTGTGCGGGAAACACGGAACGGCGGAGGCAGTGGTACTTCCCGGTGATGAAACCAGAAAAACCCGGTTAACGCTGGCTCAAATGTGGCACTTGATTGCCGTGAACCAGTGCCCTGGGCAGGCGTTCAGGAATTCAGGCGCCTCGGGACCGAGCGGGGACTTCAGGGCTGACCGGTCCGCAGCTGGACGAACAGGCTTTCAGCCTCCGCACACAACGTGTCGCCGTCAAAAAGCCGACCGGTGAGAACGAGCTTGCGGCCCTCGACACGGTCGACCGTCGCCTCCACCCGCAGGGGAACGCCGACCCGGGTGAGCGCACGGTAGTTCACGTTCAGGTACACCGACCGGGCGAAGACGCCGCCGGTGTTGGCCAGCACGGCCAGCACCTCGTCGAACACCAGCGGGATGGCACCGCCGTGAACCGCGCCGTTCACGGTCACGTAGTGCCGGCCGAACGTCACGTGGCCGGTGGCCCGGTCCGGGGCGCGCACATCCCACAGCACGACGGGCGCCATCGTCTGGCCGCGGCCCGCGAGATCCAGTCGCAGCCCGGTCGCCCGTTCGGACTCCGCGACGGCGAACGGTGCCAGCCGTGCGCTGATCTGCGCGAACTGATCAGCGACCTGCGTCACCACCTCGGCCGGTGGGCAGGCGTCGGTCACGCCATCGAGCAGATGGCGCAGGTTGTCGACAAAACGACCGAAGTCCGGGCCGCCAGGCAGATCGGTGCCGCGGTCCGGTGCGGGAACAGCCGGTACGCCGGGTAAATCAGTGAAGGGTTCCGTCACCGCCCAAGCGTCCCAAAAATCCGGCCGGGATGTGCGGCTGGATCCCTTGCGTTTGTTCAGTTGCCGCCGGCCGGTGCGCCGGCCGGCGGCAGTGGGGCCTTCGGCGGCCAGCTCAGGGGACGCGGGCCAGGACGCCGTAGACGTTCACGCGATCGTCGGTCAGTTCCTCGCCCGTGTTCTCCTCGGGGTGCCACCGGTGCACCGGCACAACGCCCGGGTCGACGAGTTCCAGGCCGGTGAGGAAATCCTCGATCTCGGACCGGGAGCGTGGCGTCAGTGCGATACCGCGCGCCTGGTAGGTGGCCGACACCTTCGCCGCCGCCTCCGGCGCGAAGTCCCCGGTGGCGTGGGTGAGGACGACGTAACTGCCGGAGGGCAGGATCTCGGTGTAGCGGCGGACGAGGCCATACGGGTCGTCGGACGCGGGAATGAAGTGCAGCACGGCGATCAGCGACAGCACGAGCGGCTGGTCGAGGTCGAGCGTCTCGGCCAGTTCGGTCGAGCGCAGGATCTTCTCCGGCTCGCGCAGGTCGGCGTCGAGGTACGCGGTGCGGCCCTGGGCGGAACCGGTGAGCAGCGCCCGGGCGTGCGCCAGGACGATCGGGTCGTTGTCGACGTAGACGATGTGGGCGTCCTTGGCGCTCTCCTGCGCGACCTCGTGCAGGTTCGGCGACGTCGGGATGCCGGTGCCGATGTCGATGAACTGCCGAAGGCCCAGCTCCCCGACGAGCTTGCGGGTCGCGCGGTGCAGGAAGGCCCGGTTCTCGCGCGCCCCGGTCCGCATGTCCGGGAAGATCGTCAGTGTCTGCTCGGCGGCCTCCCGATCGGCGGGGAAGTTGTCCTTCCCGCCGAGGAAGTAGTCGTAGACCCGAGCCGAGTGCGGAACGTCCGTCCGCAGGTCCACCGGCTCCACGTGGTCAACCAGCCGGTTCCAGCGAAGAACGCGCCTCGGTTCGCTACTCACAGCCCGCCCTCTCGCGATCGCGCACCCGCCCCCCCGCAGGCTGCCGGACGGCCAGGTGCCGCCCGCCATCGCGCCCACCGCAGCGACCGCGCGTTGCGGGCCGCCCTGCCGGCCGGCAGGGAACCACCGGCCGCCGGTCGAGCGGGGGAGCACGAAGGTGCAATGTCACTTATTATGCCGACTCGTTCCCCCAACGTGGCACAACGGCAGTGAGCTGCCGGCGGAACCGGACTTTGGCCCCGCAGCACGATCCGACCGGAAGTCATCACTGCCGCTCGCCGACTCACGCCGGTCGGTGCGGCATGGCAGAGCGAGGGTCTGCCGGGCGATCTGTATACCGGAGGCCGGTGCTACCCCGCCGGGCGGGTCTGCGCGAAGGTCCGCAGCTCGCGGGCGATATCGGGGCCGGAGGGCTGGTACATGACCTCACGGAAACCAGCCTCGGCGAGGCGGGCGAGTTTCTGTCGGACGGCGGCCGCATCCCCGATCATGCTGGTGAGGTCCCCGACCATGGCATCGAGGTCAAGGTGGTCCAGCAGCGGGCGGTCTCGCTCGGAGAGGTGGGTGACGTGCCCCTCGAAGGTGAGCAGATGGCGTCGGTCGGCGGGGGCGAGGCCTTCGAGGGCCTCGCGCCACTGCCTGCCTCCTGGCAGGGCGTCCACCGCCGCCGGACCGCCGACGGCATAGGCGGTGTGCCAGCGGACGACCTGCCAGGGGCCGATCGCTTCCCGGACGCGCGCCGAGTCGGAGTTCTCGCCAGGATCGAGCACGGTGCCGGTGACCATGGTGGCGGTCGGAAGCGTGGGATGCGGCGGGCCGATCGTGCCGTCGGCCACCTCGCCGGCTCGCCTGTTGCCGCGTGGGCCGAGAACGCTCAGCCACAGGGGGACGTTGACCGGCCGTTGCGCGGTCAGGCCGGGCCCGTGCAACATGCGGGCCGCTTTCCCGTCGAGCACGATGGTCTCGCCGGCGAGCAGCAGGCGGATCGAGGCGACGTACTGATGATTAATGCGAGAAGTCATGTTGATCCGAGTTCTTCCCAAGCAAGCCCGGTCTCGGCAAGGAACCCGACAAGAAGATCGGGCCGGTACTGCACACGTTTCAGTCCGTGCTTGACGGCCCGAAAGACCTCGTCGATACCCCGAGCGGCCAGATGCACCA
>NZ_JBFLUG010000008.1:0-114069 GCF_041008525.1 Parafrankia sp. FMc2
GGGTCGGGGGGAGAGGCAGATGTGTAGAATGGAAAGGTGCCGTCGCGGCCTTTGAGGTGGCTTTTGCCGTAGCGGCGGCGTACGACCTCGGCGAAGATCAGCCGGGTCTCGTCGAGGGCCGCCTGGATGGGATCGGGTCCCTGCAGGTCAGGCGTCCTGGTGCTCGGCGCGGCGGGCGGCGAGTTCGGTGGCGTGGGCGCGGCAGCGGGCGCAGCGGGCGACGAGGCCGGTGGTGAGGGGGAGGCCGTCGCGTTCGTCGCGGGGGCCGGTGCCGGCGACGGTGGTCCAGCCGCGGTCACAGCCGTGGGCGGGGTTGTGGTGACAGCGGCAGCCGGGGACGCGGCAGGTGGGGTCGTCCCACGGGTTCGGGCGGGGCTGGTGTGCTCGCCGGGGCGGGATGCGTAGCTCGATGCCGGTGCGGGGCTGGTCCATGGCTGCTCCGAGGGGTCGCGCGCGCCCGCGTGGGCGCGTAGGTCAGGTCCCGTGTCACCACCACCCCCCTGATCGGGTGGTGGTGACACGGAAGAGAGAAAACCGAGCCGAGCCGCGCCTACGTGACCGGTCACCCGACCCCGCCCGTGACCGGTCACGCGACCGGCCACGGGCGGCGTGCTGGCGGCGGCCTTCGCGGCGAGGCGAGCCCGGTACGCGGCCTGGTTCGCGCGCTTACGGGCGAGGTAGCCCTGGACCTCGGCGTCGGTCGACTGGCCCTTACGGCCGGACCAGTCCACGACCTGGAACCCACCGTCGGCGGTCCGTTCCCAGTGCCCGCGCCCGACGAGCTCGGCGGCGACCTCGTCGGGCACACCGGCCTGGTGCAGCGTCCCCAGGAAGGCGGGCGGGATCCGCCCGTCGGTCCCGTGGTCCGCGCTCCACATCAGCGCGTGGGTGAACACCCGCCACGCATGGTCGGACAGCTCCCAGTACTCCGGCCGGTGCAGCCACGGGCCGGGTAGGCGGGCGTCAACCACGGCCGACCTGCAGCATCGCGGCGACGGCGATGTCCCAGCCGTCGAGGTAGTAGCCGGCGCCATCGCGGCCGGGGCGATGGCGCCACAGGCCCGCGCGGACCAGCGTCGCCTCGGCCGCGACGTCCTCGGGCTCGGCGTCGCGCGGGTGCGGAACGAAACCGGGGGGCAGGTCGCTCCGGCCGAGACGGAAGACGGCGCCAGCGAACGCCAGCACGTGCCGGCCGAGGAGGTCCTGGGTCATCCGATGCGCGCGCAGTGCGTCCGACTGCACGGGTACCAGCAGCAGCATCAGGAGGTCTCCGGGATGTAGGAGCCATCGGGGGAAAGGAGCACCAGGCGCACGCCGTGGATGAGCACCGGGACGCGGGCCGGGGTCGCGGCGCGGCGGACGAGCAGGCCGGCCTCCCGGGCGTCCGTGGGATGGGAGTGCACAGCGCCGTGGCAGCCGTCGCGGTTGTCCCGGCCGCACAGGACCAGCAGGTTCGACGGGCAGTGCAGATCGGCCGCGCGGGATCCCCCCATCCCGACGGGCCGACGGTGATGCAGCGAGTAGCGCGAGATATCCAGGTCGGCGCCGCAGGACTCGCAGCGCCCGCCGGCGCGGGCCAGCAGCAGGCGGCGCGTCGCCGCGGGGACCTCGCTGTCCGAGCGGGCCGGGGCCTTGGCCATGGCGGTGACGGGTAGCCACGGCGGCCGCGGGGACCGGGTCATCGTGTGCCTGCCACCGGGGGTGGCTGGTGCACGGCGAGCGGCTCGGCCGGCGTGACGCTCTCGCCGGCGGCCGCGCCCAAGGCCAGGCGCAGCGCGCGGACCCCGCGCACCGCGGCGTCGCCGGCGAGCACCAGGGCGTACGCCAGCATGAACGCCACGCCGAGGGCCCCGACGAGCGCGGCGAGCAGGGCAAGTCGCTCGGGGATCACAGGTCCGCCTCGTCGCCGAACGGCAGGGTCGCCTTCGGGAGCCGGTGGCGGCGGATCCGTTCCATCAGGTCCTGCAGCTCGTCCGCGTACGCCGGCGTCAGCCCGATCTCGACCGCGCGGATCCGCGCGACAGCGGTCTCGCCCCCCATCTCCACATCGCGCGTGGCGCTCTTGGTGCCGAGCTGCATGACCGCCCACACGTCCGCGGGCTCCTTACCGAGGAACCGCCAGGCATGACCGGCTAGGCCGTTGTACTGGGTGTCAGCGGGCAGACTCGAATAGATCCGTAGCGGGGAACTCACGCCAACCACCGCCCCTCTCCGTGCTATGTGGTGTCACCGACCCCGGGATGGGCCGGAGTCTCAGGTGCGCGGCTGCCGGTACCGGCCCGGGTCCGCGCAGGTGACGAAGTGCGGCTGCCAGCGGCCGCCCGGGAAGTCGCGCGGCGGGTTGACTCGAGCGACGCGGGCGCCGCCGTCGCGGTAGATCCCGACCGAGCCATCAGGGATCGGGGTGGGGTTGATCGGCATCCACACCGCCCGGTGCGGCTCCTCGGTCAGCGCCCACCGCAACTCGGTGCCGTCCGCGTCGCAGACCTTCGGCCGGGCGGATGCGCCGGTGCGCCACCAGTAGGCCCGCCGGTCTTTCAGCTGCCGCCGGGCGCCCTCGTCCATCAGCTCGAGCTCGCGCAGCGGCAGCACGTCGTCAGGTGGCATCGGCAGGGTCCCGGCCCGGCTCGAGCGCCAGTCGCACGCGCATCGCCTGGGCCCGCGCGGACGGCGGTGCCTGGTCGAGAAGTGTTGCGAGTTTCCAGGCCCACACGTCCTCGTCGGAGGCGAATAGGTCGCCCGCGGGCATCTGGAGGAATTCAGCGAGATGGGTACGGAACTGTTCCGTCACGGGTTGCGCGGCGGTCAGCATGTGGGAGATATACGGCTGGGAATAGCCGACGGCCGCAGCTACGGTCCGTTGATCGATCCCGCGGCTCCGGAGCAGGTGGTACGCGGGATGCGGAGAAGGCGAGGCATGGCCGAGATTCTTATCAACGGCGACTGACGGCGCCAAACTCACCGAGGCTCGAGGCGCCCGGTTCTCCTCATCGGGCTCAGCGTTCCTGGAGCTGTTAACAGCGAGTGTTCGCGGGTGATCGACCCCCGCCGACCTGGCCGGATAACCCTGCGTGAAATCCATTATGGTTCCCGTAGTTTTGTGATCGAAATCATCGCGGCGGAAGGTAATCGGACGACCTGCCCCGGGCCCGCGGTCGTGCCCGTCCACGGGCCCGGGGCAGGTCACGCCACGGCCAGACGCGGGTTCGCGATCCGCTCGTAGCACCACAGCGTCAGGTCCAGCCCCGGCACCGGGACCCGCAGGCGGATCTGCTGCGCCCACACGCCGCTGTGCAGCCGGACCGGGCGGCCGATCTCCCACACGGCGGCGTCCCGCGCACCCCACAGCGACCGCAGCCGCACCGGTGGCGGGGGCAGCGTCCCGGCCGGCTCGACATGCACCAGTACCGCCCCGGTCGGCGACACCGACACCGTGCCGACACCGACGATGTAACCCAGGGCCAGCCAGTCCGCGGCCATCCGCAGCGCGTCCGCCTGGACCTCGAGGGACTGCAGCCCGGCCAGCAGCGACGGCCCGCCCGTCCATGACGTCCCGAGGCCGGTCACCGCCGTGGCTCCGTCACCCGGTACCGCGGCGCACCGGCGTACCGGATCTCCTGGACGACGCCGGCCTGGACCAGGCTGCGCAGCCGGAACTCCACACCGTTCACGCCGGCCTGCAGCCGGTCCGCCAGCTGGCGGGCCCGGAACCCGGGCAACCCGCCCCGCTGGGCACGGTCCTGCGCCCACCGGGCCTCGGTCAGGATCTGCCCCACCGACATGTCCAGCGCCGACCTCATCGGGCCCCCCGGCCCAGGTAGAGCGGCATCGTCGCCGGGTCCACCGTGACGGTAAATCCGGGCGCAGCGGGCAGCGGGACGAGCCGGTCCAGGATCGGCCCGGCCGCGACCGCGGCGTCGATGAGCCGCTCCGAGTCCAGCTCCGTGTCGTTGACCAGCAGGCACAGCTCGGACCAGGACGCCAACGCGCCCGGGGCACCGTCCGCGAGGTCGACGACGTGCGCCGTGGTCTGGGACGGCGTCCGGCTCGCGGCGAGCGCCAGGGCGAAGATGGCGCGGCGACGCTCGGCCGGGGACAGGTCGGCCCTCACCGGCGGGCCCCCGTCGTGTTCGCGACCTCGACGTCGAACGCGTCGAGGTCAGGCTTCTCGGCGAGCACACCCCACCCGGCCATCAGGCCCAGCGCCTCGGTGGGGGACTCGCCCAGGAGCGCGGCGATGTGGATCAGGTCGGACGTGCGGACCGACAACACCCGGCCGTTCCAGTCCCCCCGCAGGCTGGAGATCATGTGCACCCACTGGCGCAGCGATGCGGCCTCCGGCGGCGCCACAGCCAGCGCCGACAAGTCGAACCGCAGCCGCGGCCGGGCGGTCCGCGCCGGCCCTGGCGGCAGCAGTTCCGCCATCGGCACGCCCAGGAACGAGGCGAGCGACGCCAACCGCTCAGTAGTGATCATCCGGTCCGCGCGCTCGTACGACCCGACCACCACGGCGGACCAGACACCGCCCGACTTCGTCTCGAGCGCATGGAGGGACAAACCCTGCTGAGCCCGGACCGCGCGGATCCGCCCGCCGAGCTCCCGGGCGTAGTCGCGGTTCCTCGTTGCCATCGGAGATCCCTTCGGGTCAGCCGGCGCGCTCACGCGCACACCAGCTCTGCGGCCTGCGCGGCCACGTCACGGCCGGCAGGAGTGATCAGCCAGGCCGGCCGGTCGTACGCCGTCCCCTGCACCACCAGGCCGTGGGTGGCCTGGATGGTCAGCCAGGCCAGGACCTGGCGGGTGTCGACGGCCAGGGCTCGGGCCAGCGCGGCGGGGGACAGTGCGGCCGGGTGCCCACCGAGCAGCACCCGGTCCGCCAGGTGGACGGCGACTACCGGCCACGCCTCGGCGTCGGTCAGATCCCGGTCGCGCAGCCTCGAGGCGTGCACCGCACCCGCGGACGTGACCCGCCAGCGGGACACCCCGCCACCCATCACCCGGGCCAGCAGCCCGGCCCGGTACAGCTCGGACAGCCGCACCTCGACCGCGGCCAGGTCCACCACGCGGCCGAGGGCCGACAGGCGCCGGGCCGCCGCACGGGTCGTCATCCCCGGCCCGCGGTAGTGCCCCGCCGCCGACACCGCATCGGTGATCGCGGCCCACAGCTCGGCGTCCGGCACCGTGTCCAGCGCCCTGCGCCTACCAGGCCTCTCTTGTACGATCATGATGGTTCCCTTCTGAAGGTCGTCGAGGGTCTTGTTGAGGGGCCAACTCCGGTGATCCCGTTCCGGCCCGGCCTGCTACCGGGCCGGACGGGTGATCACGAACCGGAGGCACGCGACCGCCGGCGCGCCGCCGCGGACGCCTTCCCCAGAGCCGCGAAGTGCGCGCGGCGCAGGTTGTCCGCGACACGCGCGATCACGTCGGGCGACGCGTCCGGATGCAGCTCCCGGGCCCGCTTCACGAACTTGCTTTCGAACCCCTTGCGGGCCGGGGCTGTCATCGCCTCGAGGCTCGGCGCCGTCGCCGCGCGAAGGTTCCCGGCACGGACAGCACGGAGGCGACGTTCCGCCGGCGACTCCCGCATCTGCGGCGGCACCCGATGGGAGGTCACGAGGACTCCGCCGGCGAGGCGGAGACTGCCCTCTCGGCGCCAACCGCAGGTGGATCGAGACGGCCGAGGTGCTCCTCAAGGTCGCGCAGTGTTCCAACAGAGACTCGGCGCTTCCTGCCGATCTCCAGGTTGTAGAGGTAGTTCGGATGGATCTTGACCATGCCTGCGAGCTCGGCGACCTTCAGCCGCTTGGCGATCCGTCGCCGGCGGACCTCAGGTCCGTCGATCTCGATGTAGGCGCTGACCTGTGTCGCGTTCGCCATGGCGCCAACTCTAGGCGGAACTAGGCGTAAGTCTAGAGATTCTGGGCGAAGTGATGCTGAGTTGTGGAAGCATTGCACCCTGATGTGGCTGCGCCAGCTCCGGTGTGCTGTTCTCTGCCTAAAGCCGCCTCTCTTTAGCGAGGATCCGCCCCTTGATCGAGCTCGACGACGCGCAAGCTCAACGACTCGGCGCCGCGGTCAGGCGACGTCGCCGCGAGCTGCGTGATCCCCCTCAGGCGGAGATCGCGCTCCGAGGTGAGATCTCCGTAGCGACCTTCCAGAAGCTCGAGGGAGGCACTCCTGGGCGGTACCAGCCTCGAACCCTCGACAAGCTGGACCGAGGTCTACGCTGGCCAGCTGGCACAGCTGAGCGAGTCATCCTCGGGGGCAGCCCACTGTCGGAGGACCAGCCACAGCCCGTCATACAAGAGTTCGTTGACGATGCTGGGGTGATCCGGCGGCGCGTCATCGTCGAGGACATGCGGGAGCAGGTCGAGCTCCCTGAACCATCTGAGCTCGTGCGGCGCATCACCGACACCTCCGATGCGGACCTCACCCAGTACGTGCTGGGCCGGTTGCTCGCGCTCGAGCCCGCGAGGAGGAAGAACCTGCTGGTCGCCTTCGCTCGGATGCTCGACGCGGTGGAAGGCAGCTGACCTCAGCGAGGCCACAGGCCAGCTTCCCGAAACGCGCGCTCAGCGCGTCACTCTCCGGCTATGGTCTGATGCCCACAGGATGCACCGGAGCGTCCGCCCCGAACGGCCCGCAACCGCACCATTCGCAGCCCTCGACATCGCCCGGAGGTCCCCGGGATGGACGCCCTTTCTCCCCTGGACAGGCTCGGCGCTGAGCTCCTACGTCGGCGCACTGACGCTGGATTAACACAGGACAGGCTGGCAGTGCTCGCCGGGTACCCCAAGGGCCGCACGATCATCAGCAAATGCGAGCGCGGCCGAGAGCTGCCCTCGGAGCGATTCACCGAGCGCATCGACGCCGAACTCGACGCGGACGGCGCGATCATCAGGCTCTATCGCCAGGCCGAGGCAGCACGACTCCGCCGCGCTGCGGACGAGCTGGCGCCTCCCGAGAGCACCGAGGTGCCACAGTCGGACCTGGCGGCCGTCAGCCGATTGGACCGAACCACAGACCTCCAGGCACTCTCGGATGAGCACCACCCTGCGGCCGAGGAGGACACCACGGACCGGAGACAGCTCCTTCAGACCGGCGGCCTCGCAACCGGATTCCTCTTCACCACCGGTGCAGCTGCCTCCGCGCTCTCCGAGCAGCTCGCGCGGGCCGACCCCACCCCTATGACACTCCGCGAGATCGGCGTCGACCTCCGTCGGATAGCCGAGAGCTACAACACGACCCCCAGGCTGGCGCTGGTCCCACATCTCGAGGCCGGGTGGATCCGGGTACAGAAGCTGCTCGATTCCCGGGTCTCCCCACAGGTGCGCCGGAAACTGACTGGGCAGGCTGGCTGGTACTCGTACTACATCGCCACGCTGGCCTTCGACTTGGGCCAGGACGCGGTCGCCGAAGCACATCTCCCCATCGCCACGCATCACGCCGAGGAAGCAGGAGACCGACTCCTGGCCGGGTCGGTCGCCGCCATGGAGTGGGCCTTGGCCCACTTCGGCGGCGACTACATCGGAGCGATGAACATCGCCGCCACAGCCCAGGTCGATACGGACCCCTATATTCTCCCCACCCTCGCTGCCAACGAAGCAGAATCCGCCGCAAGAGCAAAGCGCCAAACGCAGGCTCGCGCCGCACTCGACAACATGTGGAACCACTTCCTCCAAGATGTCGCAGTGCCGGGCCCCTTGACACTCGACGAACAGAACGCCCATGCAACCAGCGCCCACGTCTATGCAGCGCTTGGCGATGGAGTAGCAGCAGAGTCCCACGCGCGCCATTCACTGCGCCTACTCACAGGAACCGGCCAGTTCGGGGAGGTGGGAGGCACCTACAACGCGCTAGCCTGGTCGTTCCTGCGACGAAAGAACCCTGACCCAGAGCAAGCAGCAGACGCGGCACGAAGCGCCCTCAGATCAATCGAGCAAAGACCTGTTCGATGGGTCATACGCCCCACGGCATCGGTGTGGCAAAGCATGAACGCCGAGTGGGGAAGGTTGCCAGCAGTAGCCGATCTCGGGATTGAGCTTGGTCAGCACCGAGCGCTGCTGGCTGGCGCGGGGACACGGTAGGGGCACCAGATCACCGTGTGCCCCGCCGCAACGTTGCGGCGGGGCACACGGGTTACGGGCGGGCCGGGGGTTGGCCTCACGCCCTGGCGGTGGTCGTTCTCAGGCGGCGCACGGCGCGGGGGAAGATTCAGGCGGACGCAGACCGGGGGATCGAGGAGGCCTCCGACTGCAATGCCCATGCGGCCACGCGCCGAGCTGCCCCGGCGCGCGATGCCCATCCGGCACCCCCGACCGTCACCGCCCGGTAGCCCCAAAGGCCCGCCACGTACAGCGCGAACGCCGTCAGCATGTCCCGATCGAGCGTCCAGCAGGACAAGCCGCGGGCCCATGCCTCCGCGCTGTCCGGGTCGTGTCCGACCTCGACGAGCCGCAGCAGCAGGAAGGCCGTGTCCACCCACCCGGCGCCCGCCGCTGGCCAGCCCCAGTCCACGACTCGTGTCCCGGCCGGGCCGATCAGGAACTGGTCGCCATGCAGGTCGGCGTGGATCAGTCGGTCGCCGTCGATGAGCGCCGGGACGCGCGCCGACCATCGCGCGGCATCGGGCACGTCCCAACCCTCGACAGCCGCCGGGTTGATGTCAGCGAGCTGCTCCCACCAGGTGCAGCCCTCCCACCGAGCGCGCATGCTCCGCAGGCCCGGCGCAGCCAGCCCGCCGAGCTGGTCAACGGTCGCCGCGACCACAGGCAAGTCCACCGAGCCCGGCGCGAGGCTCGCCGGCCGGCCGGCAGCGTACTCGAACCCGACGATCAGCCAGTCATCGACATCAGCAGCGAACAGCGCCGCCGGTGCGATACCAGCCGCCAACTGCCCGGCGGTGATCTCGTTCCGGAGCCAGCGCATCCGTATGCCGACTCCGTTCACCGCCTTCACGAACACCGGCCCGGCCGTGCCCTGCACCACGGCGGCGAGGTCGTTGTTCTCGCCTCCCTGCACATCGTGCGCGGCGGTGACGTGCCCGATGTGCCCCTCCACGGTCTGACGTACCAGGTCGGGAACCGTCGTCCACGTCACCGCCATCACGCCCTTTCTAGATCGCTGCTAATCGCTGCCTCCGCCGCCGTTCTCGTTGCCATCCTTGCCGGAAGCGGAGCAACCCTGGTCGGTGCACGGGTGGCATTTCACGGCCGTGGGCACGACCTGTCCGGTCACCTTGCACACGCCCTCGTCCGCGCACTCCGCGGGCAACGTCCACAGGTCGACGTCGAGGGCGTACCCGGCGGCGGCGATCGCGTCGGTGGTGCGGGTGCGGACCGTCGCCACCTGCTCGAGCGACGGCCGAGTGCTCTCGGGGATGTGGTGGATGAATCGGCCCGCGACCTGATTGCAGAAGTCGGCGTACTCCCGAGTGTGGAGCACAAAGGCGTGCCAGCCGATGTCCACGCGCCGGCTCGGGGCCAACGTGTGCGGGCTGGTCGCGCTGGTCGCCAGGAACGCCAGCGCCTGGTCGACGATCCGGGCTGCGAGGTCTCGATCCCCCGCCACCTCCACATCCGCGGCCACCCGGTCGACCAGCCAGTCGAACAGGGCCGGCCGGACCAAGAACCGACCCGCCTTCTCCACTTCTAACGCCACAGCAGTCATCGCCGGTACTCCTCACAAGAGATGGGATTGGTGAGCGCCAGACAGGCACCCGCCGGACAGACCCGGACTACCGGTCGAGCAGGTTGTCGTACAAGCCCTGCCTGACCTCGGCGAGGAACCGCTCCCAGGCCTGCGGCGCGACGATGAGGTCGGGACCCCGGCCGAAACGCAGGATCACGGCGCGGTCGAGGGCACCGACGGCTAGGACCTGGTTGTCTCCGGCGGGCCGCAGCCAGGTGGCGTCAGCGGCCTGGCCGGTGCCGGAGCCGCTGTCAACCCAAGCCTCGGCGGTGTCGCCCGGGTTTTCCTCCTGCTCGGGGTCCTGTCTGTCCATGCCGTCTCCTCGTGGTTGGTTGGTCCGCGCCGAACCCATGGCGTGTGGTGGCGCCGCAGGCCCGGCGCGCGTCATGGCGCCAGGAAGGGGACGACGTACCAGGTGTGCGGCAGTGCCTGCCTGTCGACCCAGGTGGATGCCGCCGCCTGTGTGCTGAACCAGTGGTTGGCGCTGCGCGGACGCCCTTCACGGTCGGTACGGATAACCGTGAAGAGCGCGGGAACGGGCGGGCAGGACGCGCCACCGTTGCAGGCCCCGACTGCCCGTCGCCGGGCCTGCAGGCTGCGTCGCGGTGGTCGTCGGCTGGCCACGTGGTGTTCCCCCGTCCGTCTCTTCCTGACGGGACGATCGTCACTCTGCGGGAGCAATCCGGGCTAGGACGTGACTCCTTCTCACCTGCAAGGGAGTAACTCGACTCACATGTGAGCACCGGTACGCACGGTTTGACACATGCAGGACGCATGTGCAACCGATTCGTCACGATTTAGACAACGCGCTAACAGGAGATACGACGGTGCGTTTTCGACGTCCAGACGGAGCGTTACCGTTTCGACCTAGTTGATCGTTTGTGTCCGCAACGGGGTGGGAGACGGCATGCAGGTTGAGGAGCGCTTTGATCAGGGGCAGATGGGCGTCGAGGAGCGGGAGGGCGACATCGTCCTGCTCGTCCGCCGTGCCGCCATGGCGCCGGCGGACCTGCGCGCGCTACGCGCCGTCCTCGCGCCGGTCGCCGGTCGCGTGGTCGCCCCGCCGCGGGCCCGCCGGCGGTTGTGACCCTTTCGCTCACCAGCGAGGAACCGCCGAGCAGGCCGAGGCCCCCGCAGTGGGGGCCTCGGCCTGCTCGGCGGTTAGGTGGGTCAGACGGGTCGGTTCAGGGTGGCGAAGCTATCGCAGCGCACCACGCGTTCGCCTTCGTCGATCCAGTAGGAACAGCAGACGATGCCCCACTCGCCGTGCTCGGAGCGTGGGATCGGCCCAAACCACAGGTTCGGGAATCCGGGCTCCCTGCGAACGGCCTGGTATGGATCATCCATCCGAGAGAACACCCAGGACAGGATCAGGCGCCGAAGCTCATCGCTCGGCTTCTCCAGAGCGGCCCACTGGTCAAGCCGGGGCAGGAAGTCGACCAGCTTCCAAGGCTGACTATCAGCCACCCTGCTCCGCCCACGCTCGCAGTTCGTCGAGGTCGTCGGGCCGGCTCGGGCCTCGGCGCTCCCCCGCGCCAGCAAGCCAGTTGGCTACCGCGGCCGAGTCCAGGACGGGTTCGTCTTCCGCGACCGCTGGCGCACCGGCGGTCGCGAAGTACTCGCGCATCACGTCCACGGTGATCGTCACGGACTCGCCCTGCCGTCGCCCCTGGTTCGCCGTGTACCAGGGCAGTTCGCCGTGGCTGAGGATCTCGAGGTCACGACCCGTCAGGGCACCGTACCGGCTGAGGACGTATCCGATGGTGTTCAGTTCGGCCTCGCCGGCGGGAAGGCCGGACGGCTCGGCAGGGGCGTACCCGTACTTCTCGGCCCGCCACAGGTCTTCCACCACCGGTCCCATGTCCCACGCGGAGATCCGTTCGTTGAACAGCGGTGTGCCGAAGGCCGCGAGATGGTGACCTTGGCAGTAGTAGAGCATTTTGTGCAGCTTCTTCGTCCCCAGCCCTGGTATCCGGCTGCGGAGGATGGCTGCCACGTCGCTGGCCGCAACCGGCATGGCGTCCCTTTCGTAGTCGTCGAGGATTGCCCAGGCTATAGGCGGCCACCGTCAAAATCTGTCGGCCAGCCCAAGCCTTGCATGGGCGTTACGAGCGCGGCGCCGCTTCCCTGCGGCGCCGTACCGCTCGACCATCTCGTGACTGGTCCAGCCGGCGTGCACCATCAGTGCGCCGCGGTCTCCCCCGTTGTCGAGCCAGTCGTCGGCGAGCTTGCGGCGGAACTCGTGCCAGTGGGTGCCGGGCCGGCCGATGGCGAGGCCGCGGCGTTCGATGAGCTGGCCGAGGCCGGAGTGCGTGAGGGGCGCCGTGCCGAACTCGTTGAGCCACCAGGCGTCGGTCTCGTTTCCGTACTTCGTGCCGGCGCGCAGGCGCTGATAGCGGCCGAGGGCCAGCGCGGTGGTCCGCCCGATCCCGGGGATCCGGTCGCGGCCACCCTTCCCGGTGACCTTGATCGTCCTCAGGTGCAGGTCGACATCGGCCAGGGTCATACCGGCGACCTCGGCGCGCCGGGCGCCGGTGTCCAGAAAGGTGCGGATCAGCGCCTCGTCCCGCAGGGCCACGAACCGGCGCCGGGAGTCCTCCTTCGGGTTCCCGGTCTTGATCGCCTTACAGGACGCGAGCAGAGCCTTGACGTGGTCGTCGGTGAGCTCCGGTTTGATCGTCTCGTCGATGGCGGGTGCCTTGATGCGCTCCATCGGGCTGCGGTCGATGTCCTCGGAGTCGATCAGGTAGCCCATCCACTGCTGCAGCGCGCGGTAGATCTGGTTCACGTAGGCCTGCCCCGGCCCGTCCGGGCACCGCGGTGTCGGCGTGCGCCGGAAGTCGACGAGGAAGGCCTCGACGTGCTGGCGGGTGATGTCCTCCGGGCCGGCGGGCCGGGGCAGGGCCGGGCGGCCGTGCGCGTCGAGGGCGCCCGGGGTCGGGTCGGCGGCGAGGGCCAGGAGCCAGGCGACGAACAGCCGGCCGGCGTGCAGATAGATCCGGCGGGTGTTCGGCTTGCGGTCGGCGGATTCGAGGGCCAGGTCCCAGTTGATGAGGAGCAGGTTCCACATCGGGTCGCTGACCGTCGGTCCGTGGTTCAGGGGGCCGCCGGGCGGGCGGGGTGTCCTGGGTGTGATCGTCGAGGTTGGCACGGGGTGGGAGCGTAGGCAGCGGATCGCATCCCGGCAACTGTGGATCTTGCCGAATTAATCGCTGTCTGAGCGGTGAGCCCGGAGCCCCTTGACGGGGCATGATCGGAGTTATTAGGCTCCGCCCCTGTTCAGCCGCCATGTGGAGAGAGGTGGGTGGGCGCGGCAGGGATCGAACCTGCGACCACTCGCTTGTAAGGCGAGCGCTCTCCCGCTGAGCTACGCGCCCGGGAGGGTGCCAGCCTACGCAACACAGGGCCAGCACCAGTGACATCTTGCAGCTCGCGCGGCTCCCCTCCGCATCAGGAGGTTCACCGTGCCAGGAGGCAACGTTAGCGGATGATCGCGAGCTGTGGGTCAGGAGACGGAGCGGGGCCTGCCGAACATACGGGTGAGGGCAGCATCGACATCGGCTGCCAGATCGCTGGAGTGCGTCGCCGGCTCGGCGGAACGATCTGCGGGCGGCGGCGCATCCGCCCGAGGTTCTCCGGTGGCCTCGTTGTCCTTCTTGGCGCCTGCCGCGCTCGCGTCCACCCCTCGCGAGTCCGCTGGGTTGGCATCGGACGGGTGGGCAGCGGCGGGCTGCGGCGGATTGGCCGCAGGTAGCGCGGTCGGTCCCAGACGATGGAGTTCGGCGGTTGCCAGCGCCGGATGTCGGGACGTCCGCAGCTGCGGTGATCGCGGCGACGGTGGGCCCTGGTGCAGCGGGAGGTGGCCGGCCCCATCGGGCGGCCCGGACGTCTCCGGAGCGGGCGAAGGGGATGCAGGGGTCGGCTCCTTGCGCGCCCCGCAGTCGCGGCAGAGGACCGTTCCGAGGGCCTTGGCGAGACGGGTGGAGGCACACCGGTCGCACCGGTCAAGGATCATGTCCCATTCCGGGGCGGGGCGGCAGGTCGGGCAGACCAGGACCTGCTCGCCGTTGACGACCACACGGTGCCAGGGGCTCACTCCCCGGACCGGGTCGGTCTGACGTGAGCTGCAGCGGAAACACGGCATGAGGTTCACCGTCCTCGGAGTGCGGCGGAGCGCGTGGCCGCACCCGACCTCGCGGGGCTCCCGCACGGGCCCCGCACGGGGCCCGCGGGCCCACGTGAGGTTTCCGTGCGGGAGCCCGACGGAGCAGGGTGACCCGCCCGCCGGCTCGTCGGAGCTACAGCGAGGCGAGTGCCTTGAGGTACTCGGCCTGGTCACGTGCGTCCGGAATGTTGTTGACGACCTTCCAGCGCACCTTGCCCTCCTTGTCGATGATGAAGGTCCCGCGCAGGGAGATGCCCTTCTCCTCGTTGAAGACTCCGTAGGCCTTGGCCACCTCGCCGTGCGGCCAGAAGTCGGCGAGCAGGGGGAACTCGTAGCCCTGCTGGTCGGCCCACACCTTGTGGGCGAAGGCGGAGTCGACGGAGATGGCCAGCACCTGCACGTCGTCGTTCTGGAAGGAGCCCAGGTCGTCCCGGACGGAGCACAGCTCGCCCTGGCAGACGCCGGTGAAGGTCAGCGGGTAGAAAAGGAGCACGACGTTACGGCGGCCCCGGAAGTCGGACAGGGTGACAACCTCGTTGTTCTGGTCCTTCAACGAGAAGTCAGGGGCGACGGCTCCGACGTCGACGGTCACGAGCTCTTCCTCTCGATTGCGGTTAGGTTGCGCGTCCTGGGGTGCTGCTCGACCTCACAGTCTTCGCGACCTGTCGGGTCTCTCCGCCAGCATGCCACCGTGGGAGGCCGCCTTGGCGCCCGCCCGCTGCCGGTGTGCCGGATCCGGGACGTCCGCGGTGCCCTGCCGGCAGCGCCCACCGGTGCGCGGGTCTGGCCGGCCAACGCGGCAGCTACAGGTCGGCGGGGTGGCCCGCCGAGACGGGGCCCCGTGGGCCTCCGGGCACTCGGGCTTCCCAGAGGCCACATCGACGCACACAACGGCCGATCTGCAGGTTGCCGCCAACCTGGTCCGGGGGCTCCGATGCGGCCGGGTGACGTCCCATCGCTGAGGACGTCCAACCGGTCAGGGGCAGAGATGCCACCCACAGGGCTCGAATCCGAAGGGTATCGGGACGGATACGGAACGCACATTTCCGGTCAAGGATCCGACAGAAAGGCGCGGGAGCGGGTTTCTGCCACTCCGGTGCCCTAGTCTGACCGGGCAACGGCCACGGTGAACAATCGGGCCGGCCAACACGGAAGACAACTGGCGCGGAATGCACGTCCGGCCGGTGATCTGGCCTGTGGCCTTGGCCATGGGCGAGTCCGCGCGGTGGCTGTCGGTCGCCCACGGATGCCGACAGCAGGGAGGTCGTGACCACCTTGACCAATCAGATGCCACCCCCCAGCCCGCCCGGCTGGGGACCCGGCGGCCAGGGAGGCCCCAGTGGGCCACCGACCGGGCAGGGCGGCGCCTTCGGTTCGTTCCCCGGCGGCCAGCCTGGGCCCGGCCCCGGCGGCCCGAGTGGCCCTGGCGGGTACTACGGGGCGGGCGCGCCCGGGCCGGGCGGTCACCCTCATCCCCCGTATCCGTCGGGCGGAGAGGGTCCGTACCCCCCGCAGCCGTACCCCGGCAACCAGACCTATCCGGTACCCCCGGGATACGGGCCGCCGCCGGTCGGCGCCTCCCCGGTCGGCGCGGGAGTTCTCGGCAAGCGGCGCAACCCGTTCGCGGTCTGGCTCGGTCTCCCAATCATCACGCTGGGCATCTACAGCTTGGTGTGGGTCTACAAGACCAACAAGGAGCTCGCGGCCTACAACCCGCGCATCAAGGTCAATCCGACGCTGTCTCTTCTGGCATTTCTTATTGGTTGGGTTCTGATTGTGCCGCCGTTTGTGGCGACCTGGCGGCTCGGCACGCGGACCCGCGACGCGCAGCGCGCGGCCGGGGTGCCGGAGATCAGCCCGGGGCTGGCCATGGCGTTGTGGTTCGTCGGCGGTGGCGCTCTCTACCTCCAGTTCGAGATCAACCGGATCTGGAGCCGCTACCCCGGTGCGGTGGAAGGCCAGCAGGTACCGCTGAGCTTCTGAGCCTGTCACGGCAGAGTCATCGATCTGTCCGGTGTGACTTCAGCGCTTCGGGAGGCTCCAGGAGCGATCCCCGGAGTGCTGAAGACCGCGGCGGCCGGCCGTGGCGCAGAGGCCGTGCGCGGAGGGAGCTCCGCGCGCGGAACGCGCCGTGCCCGCGCCGTCGCGCCGCCGGCCGAGCCCGGGCCACGGCGGACATCCATGAGGTCCGCGGGTTCATGGACTCCTGATCTCACCCGGGCGGGTGAGAGACAACTCGGCCGGACGGCCGATCATCCAGTCTGGCTGGCCCGCGCAGGACGCGTCGCTGCTCCGACCCCGGCCCGCTCTGCCCCCCGGCTGGTGGCCCGACGGGTCGCCAGGGCTCGGAGTGAGCGCAGGGGCGCCCCCCGCAGCCGCCCGCCGGCACCGGTCGCCGACGGAGGGCCTGAGCCCTCGCACGCCCCTGGACGGGCAGCCGGCGCCACCGCCCCTCCTCGACACCAGACCGCGCGCTGCCGGCGCCGCGCCACCGAGACCCGGGGCACGCCGGAGCGGATGGCGACGCCGCCGTCGCCATCCCCGGCTGGGTGTCAGCCGCTCTCAGCGGTGACGGACCCGCTGCGACTTGGGCGCGGCCAGTCGCATTCCGGCCCATTCGGCCGCGACGCTGACCGTGCTGGTCTGGACCAGGCCCGCCGTGGGCACGGCGTCGAGGACGTCGCTGGGTTCGACGTGGCCCTCGCGACCCGCCTTGGGGGTGAGCAGCCAGATCACGCCTTCCTCGGACAACTGTCTGCGCGCGTCGATGAGGGCGTTGGCAAGATCGCCGTCGTCCTCGCGCCACCAGAGGAGGACGACGTCGATCACGTCATCGGAGTCCTCCGGAACGAGCTCGGTGCCACTCGCCGTGGTGACCGCGTCAAGCAGGTCCTGGGCGATGTCGTCGTCCTCGTTGAGCGACTGGACCAATGTGCCGGCCGCGACTCCCAGACGTTCCGCACGGCGCTGACCCTCGGCGTTCGCCGCGGTCGGACTCACCCTCCGATACCTCCTGCTCGTCTACACGACACCTCGCGGTGGCGAGGCGCCCCGGTCGTGGGCGGACCGGTCGACGACGATCCGCTCTCGCGCCCCGCCGTGGGCCTAGTCCACCGGACCATCCGGTGGGTGCGCAAGTGCCACGCCGGGGGTTGTGGACAAGCAGGGGGATGCCGGCCGTTCCACAACGATCTCCGCTGACACAATCTCGCTACCGTCAGGCCGTTCCGTCAACCCGTGCCGTCAAACCCACCGACATGATGTCACCATCGACCCAACCTGCGGGTATGTGATGTCCGACCTCTCGGAACCCGTCCGTCCGGCCAGAGGGCTGCCACCAGGCCCGACCGGGGCCGCAGCTGCAGCGGCCCGCCGCCGGCGGCCGCAGACGGCGGGCCGTCAGCCAGGGAGGAAGGACAACCGGACAGTTCGTTCGGGGTTATCCACATTCAGGTCGACCAGGGCCACTGACTGCCAGGTGCCGAGGGCGAGCTGGCCGTCCAGGACGGGCACCGTCAGCGAAGGTGGCACGATGGCCGGCATCACGTGTGATCTGCCGTGTCCTCGTGAGCCGTGTGCGTGTCGCCAGCGGTCGTCGGCGGGCAGCAGGGTGGCCAGTGCGGCGAGGAGGTCCTCGTCGCTGCCGGCGCCGAGCTCGAGGATCGCCACCCCGGCGGTCGCGTGCGGGACGAAGACGGACAGCAGCCCGTCTCCGCGCCCGGCGGCGAACTCCGCCGCCGCGGCCATGAGGTCGACGATCCGGTCCTGGCGTCCGGTGTGCACCGTCATCGTGGTCGTCTCCACGGCGATGTCCTCTCCTTCGCTGGGCGCGTTCGCAGTGCGCGTCCGCTGTTCGACCTCCCACGCGATCCCCCTAATCCAAGGGTGTTTCTTTCGCGTGGTCCGACCGGTCGGATATGTCACACCGGTTGCGCGATAGGCGCACGACGGCATGTCCTCGGCCGGCTCCCCGGCCCGGCTCGACGCACACGGTCCGGAGTCGGGCGCCGGTCCGAAGCATCCACGACCAGCGACCCCGGACCGGCCCACTCCCATCGGATACGACGCAACGTCGCCACCTCTCGACAGATGGTCATATCGCGGATGTCGATCAGGTGATATGAGGTCACGACGATGCAGTTTTGCTACCGCTCGGTAGGCAGGGCGTGCGTGACGGCCGTGTCGAGACGGAGCACGATAGTGAGAGGGCATCGGCACAGGAGCTACGGAGAGCAGGAGTTTGGCGTGGCGCAGGACACAACGCGGAAGTTCTCGGTGATCACCGACGGGCTCCCGAGCCAGTTGCCGGACATCGATCCGTCCGAAACCAGCGAATGGCTCGAGTCCCTCGACGCCGTCATCGAGGAGTCCGGGCGGGGCCGGGCACGGTTCCTCATGCTCAAACTCCTCGAGCGCGCACGTGAGAAGGCCGTCGGTGTACCCGGCCTGACCAGTACGGACTTCCTCAACACGATCCCGCCCGAGCGGGAGCCCTGGTTCCCGGGCGACGAACACGTGGAGCGGCGCATCCGCGCCTACATCCGGTGGAACGCCGCCATCATGGTGAGCCGCGCAAACCGGCCCGAATACAACGTCGGCGGCCACATAGCGACATATGCGTCGAGCGCCAGCCTGTACGAGGTCGGCTTCAACCACTTCTTCCGCGGCAAGGATCACCTGACCTCCTCCCCCGGCAGCGACTCCGGCGACCAGATCTTCATCCAGGGCCACGCCTCGCCCGGCATCTACGCGCGGGCGTTCCTCGAGGGCCGCCTCACCGAGGCGCAGCTGGACGCGTTCCGCCGCGAGGGCGAGCCGGGCGGGCTGTCGTCCTACCCGCACCCGCGCCTGATGCCGGAGTTCTGGGAGTTCCCGACCGTGTCGATGGGGCTCGGCCCGATCGACGCGATCTACCAGGCACGCTTCAACCGCTACCTGCTCAACCGCCAGATCAAGGACACGTCGCGCAGCAAGGTGTGGGCGTTCCTGGGCGACGGCGAGATGGACGAGCCCGAGTCGATCGGTGCACTCGGCGTCGCCGCCCGCGAGGAGCTGGACAACCTCATCTTCGTGGTCAACTGCAACCTGCAGCGGCTGGACGGCCCGGTCCGCGGCAACGGCAAGATCATGCAGGAGCTGGAGTCGCTGTTCCGAGGCGCCGGCTGGAACGTGATCAAGGTCGTCTGGGGTCGCGACTGGGACCCCCTGCTCGCCAAGGACACCGACGGCGTCCTCGTCCACCGGATGAACACGACCCCGGACGGCCAGTTCCAGACCTACTCGACGTCGTCGGGCGACTACATCCGGGAGCACTTCTTCGGCTCGGACGCCCGCCTGCGCCGGATGGTCGCCGACCTCGGCGACGACGACCTGCGCAAGCTCTCCCGCGGCGGCCACGACTACCGCAAGCTCTACGCGGCCTACAAGGCGGCGACCGAGCACACCGGGCAGCCCACCGTCATCCTCGCCCACACGATCAAGGGCTGGACCCTGGGCAAGGACTTCGAGGGCCGCAACGCCACGCACCAGATGAAGAAGCTCTCGAAGTCGGAGCTGAAGGAGCTGCGCGACCGGCTCTACCTCGAGATCCCGGACTCCGCCCTCGACGGGAACCTGCCCCCGTACTACCGCCCGAGCGCGGACTCCGAGGAGATCCAGTACATGCGGGAGCGCCGGGCCACGCTCGGCGGGTCGATTCCCCGCCGGGTGGTGCGCGCCCGCCCGCTCGCCCAGCCGCCGAAGTCCATCTTCGACGAGCTGCGGCGCGGATCGGGCAAGCAGCCGGTGGCGACCACGATGGCCTTCGTCCGGCTGCTCAAGGACCTGATGAAGACCAAGGAGATGGGTAGCCGTTTCGTGCCCGTCATCCCGGACGAGGCACGCACGTTCGGCATGGACGCGATGTTCCCCACGGCGAAGATCTACTCGCCGCACGGGCAGCGCTACGAGGCCGTCGACCGGGAGCTGCTGCTGTCCTACCGGGAGTCCGAGACCGGGCAGATGCTGCACGAGGGCATCAGTGAGGCCGGGTCGATGGGTTCGGTGATCGCCGCCGCCTCCGCGTACGCCACGCACGGCCAGCACATGATCCCGGTCTACGTCTTCTACTCGATGTTCGGCTTCCAGCGGACCGGCGACCAGATGTGGGCCCTGGGCGACCAGCTCGGCCGGGGGTTCCTCCTCGGTGCCACCGCGGGGCGCACCACGCTCAACGGTGAGGGCCTGCAGCACCAGGACGGGCACTCCCTCCTGCTCGCCTCCACGAACCCCGCCTGTGTCTCCTACGACCCGGCGTTCGCCTTCGAGATCTCGCACATCGTCCGGGACGCGCTCGACCGGATGTACGGCGAGCGGGACGAGAACGTCTTCTACTACCTGACCGTCTACAACGAGCCGGTCCCCCAGCCGGCCGAGCCGGCGGGGCTCGACCCGGCACAGATCCTGGCCGGCATGTACCGCTTCCGCACCGCGGACGCCCTCACCGGCGGCGACGAGGGGTCGGCCGGCGCGCCGGCCGACACGTCCACGCCGCGGGCACAGCTGCTCGCCAGCGGCACGGGGATGCGGTGGGCGTTGTCCGCCCAGGAGATGCTGGCCGCCGACTACGGGGTCGCCGCCGACGTGTGGTCGGTGACGTCCTGGAACGAGCTGCGCCGGGAGGCGCTCGGCTGCGAGCGACACAACCTGCTCCGCCCCGAGGAGCCCGCCGCGGTGCCGTATGTCAGCCAGATCCTCGCCGGGGCGCCAGGCCCGGTCGTCGCGGTCTCCGACTGGATGCGGGCCGTGCCGGACCAGATCTCCCGCTGGGTGCCGCAGGCCTACACCTCCCTGGGCACGGACGGTTTCGGCCGGTCCGACACCCGGGCCGCGCTGCGGCGTCACTTCAACGTCGACGCCGAGTCGGTCGTCGTCGCGACCCTGGAGGCGCTGGCCCGTTCGGGTGAGGTCGAGCAGGCCGTGGTGGACGACGCGATCCGCCGCTACGGGCTGCGCAAGGACGGCGCGGGCGAGGTCACGGTCGACGCCACCGTGGAGGAGGACGAGCCGGCCGTCGCCGGCTGACGACACACTCTCCGGCCGTCATCCACTCGGAACACGCCTGTCATTCGCCCGCCGCGGGAACGCGGCGGGCGCGTGGCGGGCACGCCCGTGGGGGTGACAGCACGCCCTTCCGGTACCGGGCCGCTTCCTCACCGCAACCGCCCCCGGCCCGGTCACCCCCGCGCGGGGGACCACCTCGACCCCGGGTGGCGGCCCCGGCCTGCTACGGCACGGGGCGACGACCCACTCGGCATCTTCCGGCACGCAGCGTAACCAAACACGTTCACTACGCTCCGCATTCACCGTGCTCCCGCCGTACACCGGCTAGCATCTGTACACCAACGATGCCACCAGCCCAGCGCTCCCTGTGACAAGCTGTCACCGACAATCGGTTCCGGATCGTCACCGGCGACACTATTGTCTCGGGAGTGACATCTACGGCCAACGGCCACGCGACGCAGTCACGCGTGAGCCGGCGGTCCGCGAGAAGCCGCGGGGCCTGCCCCGCGGTGCAGTGCCCGCCGTGCCACGGCACCGCCCTCTCCGAGGGCAGGTGACCGGCCTGCGCGTGGTGCCCCCTGTGTCCGGTGCACCCGCACGGTTCAACGCCGGCTCAGGCACATCGCGGCCCGGTCGCCACGAGATCAAGGAGGAGCACGTGTCGCGTGTCCCGAGGAGCACCGGTCCGGTCGCCTTTCCGGCGGCCACCCGCCAGCCGGGCCGGCAGGCATGATCCTCCGGGCTCGCCGCATCGATCGGCTCGAGGAGCACCCGAACCTCCGCGGGATCCTCGGCATCCTCGCGCAGCTGGTGCACACCACGGACAGCGAGTTGGTGTCGCTCGCCGCCATGTGGCGTAACTCCGGCCAGCTCGCCTCGGCCCGGGACAAGGCCCTCGCGCCGGACTCTCCGCTCATCGTGGAGGTCCTCGCCGCCTTCGACGCGCTCTCCGCGATCTACGCCGACGACCTGGCCGGCGCGGAGTTCGTCACCCTCGATCCCGCGATCACCTCCACCGCGCTGCGGGCGATGCGCGACGCACTCGCGGGTGCCTACGCCAAGCCGATCCTCAACCGCTCGGAGTACACCGCCCTTCTGCGGCCCTGGCGGACGGTCTACCCGCGGGTCCGTTCGCACGAACCTGATCTGGGGCCGGCGGCCGCCGATGTGAAGCGGGTCCTGGCGACCCTGCCGCGGCTGGCCCGCCGCTGCCACGACCCGGCCAGCCTCGAGGTGTTCGACGGCCTGCTGACGACCGTCCTCACCCGGGACGACGACGCCCACCAGGTGGCGATGGAGCGGGCCTTCGACAGCGCCGTCCTGACCGGCCGGCGGCGGGTGTGGACCCTGGTCCGCCGCAGTGCCGCCGAGGGCTTCTGGCGGCTGTGCCCGGCGTGCCGCCGACTGGCGACCGCGCCCGACTCACTGTCGGACGAGCGGGTGATGGAGCTCTGCGCCGACCTGGCCTGCGCGCTGCTCGTCGAGGACCTGCTCGACCCGCAGGTCTTCGCCCAGCTCACCACACCGCTGCGGGCGCTGATACCGCTTCAGAGCGCCTCAGGAGGCTGACGCCAGACACCAGGAGGCGGACCTCAGGGGGGCCCTGCAGGGACCCAGGGACGCGCGCCCTGCGCGGGGTCCGGGCTGGAGACCGGTCCGGCCGCGCAGCCTGCGGCTCGGGCCGGCGGCCGTCTGGTCTGGCCCCGGCGACGGCGGGACATCGCCCGGCATGCCCCGGGCGTCGACGCCAGGGCACGCCCCCGCCCGGGCGTCAGACCGGCCGGTAGACCACCAGGCGGGCCGCGCTGGTGGTGACCGCGATCCGGCGGATGCCCTCCGAGACCTCGCCGTCGCTCGCGAACGGCAGCGGCGCGGCCTGACTGGACGAGATCCGCACCCGCTCCACCGTGCGCTGCTCGTAGACACGCGACCGGCCGAGCCGCCCCGTCAGGACGGCGCCGACGAGCCGCAGCCGGGCCAGCGGCGCGTCCGCGTCGACCACCCGCAGGTCGAGCAGGCTCTCGTCGAGACGGGTCCGGTAGGTCGGAGCGAAGCCGTCGGGCAGGTAGCGGCCGTTACCGACGAAGATCAGCCATACTCGCCGAGCCTCCCCGTCGATCTCCGCCTCGAAGGGCGAGTCGTTCCAGAGGACCCAGCTCAGCGCGAGCAACATCGCCGGCCACTTGCCGATGCGGCGCTCGAACCGTTCCCGGACCCGCACCATGTCCGGGTAGCCGCCGAGGCTCGCCGTGTTCACGAAGACCCGGCCGAAACGGGTCCCGCCGGCCCCGAGCCCGTCCACCTGGCCCAGGTCCATCGCGACGGCGGTGCCTTCCCGCACCGCCTTGACGGTGTCCCCCGGCCCGGCCAGGCCGATGTCGGCGGCGAAGTGGTTCAGAGTGCCGGCGGGGAACACCGCGAGCGGCAGGCCCCGGGCCAGCGCCACCGAGGCGGCGGCGCTGATCGTGCCGTCACCGCCGGCGACGCCGAGCACCCGGCTGTGCCCGGCGACGCGCTCGAGGGCAGCGCCGACGTCCTCGCCGGGGCCGACCTCGACGACCTGGGCGCCCGGCAGGTCAGCCCGCAGGACGGCGACGAGGTCGTCGTGGTGGCCTGCCCCGGAGCGGGAGTTGACGACCACACCGAGACCCGTCCCGTCCGGCAGCTCGGGAGCCCAGGCCGACGCCGGCCTGGCCCGGGCCGGGGTCCAGGGCCGCCGCGGCATGATCTTCGTGGTGAGCAGGCCGGCGCTGACCCCCAGCGCGATGCCGGCCATCACGTCACCCGGGTAGTGGACACCCACGTAGACCCGTGAGAACGCGACGGCCGACGCCAGCGCGGCGACGGGCAGCGCGGCACCGGGCGAGTCCAGCGCGACGCCGGTGGCGAAGGCCGCGGCGGACGCCGCATGCCCCGACGGGAACGAGAAGGTCGTCAGGTCACGGCCGAGCCGGCGCAGCGGCGGGATCCCGTGGGTGGGCGGCCGGTCCCGGCGGAACAGCAGCTTGGCGGGACCGTTGGCGGCGGCGCTGGCGATTCCCAGTGCCATGAGGCCGCGCATCGCAGCCGGGCGCCGGCGGCCCTTCGACGCGCCCAGCGCACCCGCCACACCCCACCAGAGCAGCCCGTGGTCGGCGGCGTGGGAGAGCCGGGGCAGCAGCGGGTCGACCAGGGGCCGGGCACCCGCGATCGAGGAGAACATCGCGCGGTCGACGGCGGTGCAGGCCCGCACGAAACGCCGGGCGAGCTCGACGTCGTGCCGCACCAGGAACCGTGCGATGCCGGCCGTCGCGGACGTGTCACGCGGCGAAACGGGGACACGGTCAAGCAGAAGCGGGAGGTCCTCGCGAAGACGCGGGACGCGGTCGCGAAGGGAGGGTCGCGGAATCCGTCGCGGGGACGTCACGCCGGAACCGTACCCGTTTGCCCGGTACAAACCGACCTTCCGCGCTGCCGCGGACCCACCAGCGGTCCGGCGAGGCCGCTGGACCTGCCCGCGCCGGTCTGACCTGCGCCGGACCAGCCTGGTCCGGCGCAGGTCAGACCGGCGTCGGTGTGGCCGTGGTCGAACGCCGCGGCGCGGGGGGCCGCGGGACGCATCCCGGTCGCGGCAGGGGCCGCCGGGGCTCCACCGTGCGGCCGGTGGGCAGGATCTCCCCGGTGTCCTCAAAAAGGATCACACCGTTGCAGAGGAGGCTCCAGCCCTGGTCGCAGTGCCGATTGGTGACCACTGCCGCATCGTGATCGGCGCTGTCCGCAGCCGGGCACGGCGGGTCGTGAGGGCACCGCCGACGTCCGGCGGAAGGAGCGGAGGAGGGGGCGCCGGACGGCTCTCCGCCCGGCGCTGGCTCCGGCGTGACCGGGGCCTGGTCGAAAACACTTCCTTGGTGCACGAGCACCAGAGGTTACGCCTCTCCGTTAGGCGCGTCACACGGGGGCGCCTGTGGGCCCACCGGCGTGTCACAGCCCAGGAGCCCGCCCGAGGCTCCGGGGTGGCCGCCCGTTGCGCCGGGGTGTATCTCGGCGTGGCCACCGCCGACGGCGATCGCTCGGTGCTGCGGCACATCGGTAGATTGCAGCCCGACGCCGAGCGTTCGGCCTGCCTGGACCGCAGGATTGGTCCGGACGAGGACTGCACGCCACGCCGGGTGAAAGCCACAACGGACGAAGGTCGCTCAGTTCCCCACGTGCCCACCTCGACCAGCCGGGGCAACCAGGCCGGCGCGGGGCCGGGTCACGGGTCCGGCCGCCGTCCTGTCTGCTCCAGGCCTGTGGGGGGTCACGCA
This sequence comes from Parafrankia sp. FMc2, assembly GCF_041008525.1. NCBI lineage: Bacteria > Bacillati > Actinomycetota > Actinomycetes > Frankiales > Frankiaceae > Parafrankia > Parafrankia sp. FMc2. The sequence continues at coordinate 25,183 of NZ_JBFLUG010000008.1, forward strand.
TGGTGAACGACGGGCGTACCGCCGGCGCCGCCGGTACGAGCACTGGCGACGCGGACTCCGGCAGCACGGGCTCCGCTGGTACGGACTCCGCCGGTGCACGCTCCGCCGGCACGGGCTCCGACAGCACGCTCCGGCAGGCCGTCGGCTGGCCGGAGGTCTCCGTCGTCATGCCGTGTCTCAACGAGGCCGGGTCCGTCGGCATCTGCGTCAGCAAGGCGCTGGCGGGTCTGTCCGCGGCCGGGGTCGCCGGTGAGGTCCTCGTCGTGGACAACGGGTCGACGGACGGGTCCGCCGCCGTCGCGACGGCGGCGGGCGCGCGGGTCGTGGCCGAGTCGAGGCGCGGCTACGGCAACGCCTACCTGGCCGGTTTCGCGGCCGCCCGGGGCCGTTTCCTGGTCATGGGTGACTCGGACGACACCTACGACTTCGCCGACCTCGGCGCCCTGCTCGCGCCGCTGCGCGCCGGCCAGGCCGACTACGTGCTGGGCTCCCGGTTCGCCGGGGAGATTCTTCCCGGCGCGATGCCGTGGCTGCACCGGTACGTGGGCAACCCGGTCCTGACCGGCATCCTCAACCGGCTGTTCGACGTCCGCTCGTCCGACGCCCATTCGGGTATGCGCGCCTTCACGACGGACGCCTACCGGCGGATGCGGCTGCGCTGCGAGGGCATGGAACTGGCCTCCGAGCTCGTCATCGCCGCCGGGCGCGCCGATCTGCGGATCGAGGAGGTGCCGATCACCTACCATCCGCGGGTCGGCGCCTCCAAGCTCCACTCGCTGCGCGACGGCTGGCGCCACCTGCGGTTCATGCTGCTGCTGGCGCCGCGTCACCTCTTCGTGCTGCCCGGCCTCGTCCTGCTGGGGTTGGGCGCCGCCGGCCAGCTGGCACTCCTTCCCGGTTCGCTGGACCTCGGGTTTCACCGCCTTGACCTGCATTTTTCGGTGTTGTTCGCCCTGTTCACCGTCCTCGGCTGGCAGCTGGTGCTGCTCGGTGTGTTCGCGGACGTCCACAACCACGCGGCGGGGTGGCAGGAACGCCGCCGCTGGCCGCTGACGTCCGTTCACCGGCACTTCACCCTGGAACGCGGACTCGCGCTCGGCGCCGTCCTGTTCACCGCCGGCCTGGCGATCGACGGCTTCGTGCTGGCGCGGTGGCTCGCGAACGCGATGGGGCCGCTCAACGAGCTGCGACCGGCCCTGTTGGCGATGTCGCTGATGGTGCTCGGGGCGCAGACGGCCTTCGGCTCGTTCTTCCTGCGGCTGGTGACCGCGGGACCGAGTGGCGGGCACGGCCGCTCCGGCTGGGCGCCAGCGGCCGCGGCAGGGGCAGGGGCAGCCACGGGCGCGGCACCCACTGGTGGGTCCCCCTGGCCTGTCGGCGGCAGTGCCACCCCTGGCACCGATCAGGCCACGGAAGGCGACGCCGCGGCGCCCGGCCTGCCCCGGTCAGGGGCGGCGGCGGTGCCAGACGAGACCGCGGCTCCGACCGGCAAGGCGGCCATCCGGGGCCTGAGCGGCGACCGGAGCAGCGCGGATGCTCCGGCCCCTGCGGGCCCTCCGGGCACCCCGCTCGGAATTCCCGCGCACCAGCACTGACGACGCGGATCGGTGAACAACGTGATCCACACACACAATCGGGGGCCCGAAGGGGACCATTCGGACAATTTCCGGGATGGATCGTGGACCATGGTTCCTGTGAAGGCACCAGGACAGGCCGGCGCCTCCGGCTCACTCGCCGCTCCCGAGGCTCCCGGCGGCATCGGGCGGCCCGACGACCATGCGCACCAGGCAGCCGGGAGACCCGTGAGCCTCGCCGGGACGCACCGTGCCCGGCTGGATCAGGTACCCGGAAGGGCGGGGCGCGCCGAGCCCTCCGATGTGCCGGCGTCGGGCCCCGCCGCGACTCCGCCGGGATCCGGGCGTGCGGCCCGTTCCCGGGGGCCGGGGGACGCGGTGGAGGCCCCCCGGGCGCGTTCCGCCGGCGGACGGTCCTCCTTCCTCGTCCGGCATGCCGTGTTCGGAGTCCTGCTGGTGGTCGGCGTGGCGCTGCGCCTCGCCGCCGTGGTCGGCTTCCGGCCGGCATTCGAGTTCAGCGGCGACTCGTACGCGTACATCCGGTTGTCCGAGCTGTCAGAACCCGACTCGATGCGCCCGGCGGGCTATCCGGCGTTCCTGCGGGTGCTGGTCGAGGCCGGTGCGGACCTCTGGGTCGTGCCCGTCGTGCAGCACCTGCTGGGACTCCTGCTGGCGACCGCCCTCTACGCGCTGCTCGTCCACCGCCGGGTCGCGGCCCCGATCGCCGCGATCGCCGCCGCTCCGCTCCTGCTCGACGCCTACCAGGTGGTCATCGAGCACTTCGTGATGGCCGAGACGGTCTTCGCGGCCCTCCTCGTCGCCGCCATCGTTGCTCTGATGTGGTCCAGGCGCCCGTCGGTCTGGGCACTCGCCCTCGCCGGGCTGCTCCTCGGCGCCTCCGGCCTGGTGCGCACGATCGGCGTGGCGCTCGGCCTGCTCGCCTTCGGCTATGTCGTCGCGCGGCGGCTCGGCTGGCTGCGGGTCTCGGTGTTCGGCGTCTTCCTCGCGGCCCCGCTGATCGCCTACGCCTCCTGGTTCAGCACCGCGCACGGCAGCTTCGGGCTGACCGGCGGCGACGCCGCCTGGCTGTACGGGCGGGTCGCCCCCATCGCCGACTGCGCGGAACTCGACCTGCGGCCCGAGCAGCTCGCCCTGTGCTCTCCGCATCCGGCCGGCGAACGGCCCGACCCGAGCTACTACGTCTGGGATCGCAACAGCCCCGCCAACCGGCTCGGCGTCTCCGCCGCCGAACGGGAGGAACTGCTCAGGGACTTCGCCCGGCAGGTCATCACCGCACAGCCGACCGACTACCTGAACGCGGTCGGCACGGACATCGCGCACTTCTTCCGGCCCGGGCGTCCCATCGGGCCCCAGGACTGGCCCGACGCCACCTGGCGGTTCCCCACCGACGACGAACCCCGCTACCTGCACAACAGCGAGCCGTTGCTGGGCCTGCAGGGCGAGGCAGACCGGCCTGTGCGCACCTTCGAGGAGCCGTGGGCCGGCGTCCTGCGTTCGTACCAGACCCGCGGCTACACCCCGGGCCCCGCGCTGGCCGCCGCCGCCGGGCTGGGGCTGCTGGCCTGTCTGGCGGCACTGCCGCGCATCGTCCCCGCCGGCCTGCGCGGCGGGGACGGGCGCGCACGGTGGCACGACCTGACCTCCGAGCGCCGCCGGACCGGCCTGGACTGCCTGTTCCTGGTCGCGGCGGGCGCGGCGGTGGTCGTGGTCCCCGCCGCGACCGTCTGCTTCGACTACCGGTACATGCTGCCGCTGCTGTTCCTGCTGCCCCCGGCAGCAGCTCTCGCGACGCGCCAGGGCCAGCTGCTGGTCCTGGCCTGGCGCGAACGCCGCGCAGCCGCGGAGACGCCGTGGCGCCTGTCGCCGGGCACCGCACCCGACGACCGCGCGACCCCCGATGCCCCGTTCCGCCTTGATGATCCGTTCCTGCCCGCGGGAACGTCGCCGGCAACCGGCTCCGCCGGCTGGCCCGGTGCAGTCCGCCCACCCGGCCCACCCGTCGCCAGCCCGGGCGGCTCCTTCGACGCCGACCCGCCGACGATTCCCGGGGAGCCGGTCGACGACCACCCCACCGAGCCACCGGTCGAGACCGGGCCGCCGTCTCCCCCGCCGGTCTCCGGTACCCGTCCTGGCCCGGGGACACGTTCTGGGCCCGGGCCGCGGCAGCCGGAGGTACGTCCGCGGGCACGCCAGACCCCGGCCGGCGCGGGCGGCCCCGCGGCGGGGGTGGGGCCGCCCGGGCTGCCGAAGCGGCCTCCCGGCGTCACCTACGAGGCCAGGGAACGCCAGCGCCGGCCGTCCGGCGACGGCACCGCCTCCGACCAGGGTCCGACGGCTCCCATGCCCGCCCGGCCGAAACGGCCCCCGGTGAGTCGCGGCCCGGATGCCCGGATGCCGACGCCGGCCACCCGGACATCCACGCCCGAGGCCCGTTCCGGCGGGAGTGTCGAGCGGGCGAGGCCCCGCCGAACCCCCGGGGCAGCCGCGAGCCAGGCGCCCGCCCGGCAGGACGACTGGGACCAGCCCACCACACCCCCGGACGACAGCGGAGGCGGAGAACAGCCGTCAGCGGGCGGCCCGCCGACATCCGGCTGACGCCCCGCTCAGTACCAGGCGAGGAGGCGTGGGCCCTCGATCCGCGGACACGCGTCGACGACCACGTCCAGGCCGGCCTCACGGGCCCTGGCCTGGGCGGCCTCGTCACGGACGCCGAGCTGCGTCCACACCGCGCCCGCGCCGATCTGCACCGCCTCGTCGATCACCGGGCCCACCAGGTCGGACCGGACGAACAGGTCCACCACGTCGACCGGGAAGGGAATGTCGCGCAGTGTCGGATAGCCCTGTTCACCGTCGATGACCGGTGCCGACGGATGGACCGGGATCGTCCGCCTGCCGTGCCGGCGCAGGTAGGCCGCGACGCCGTGGGCCGCACGCGCGGTGTTCTCCGACAGCCCGACCACCGCCCAGACCCTGGTGCCGGCGAGGACCCTGCGGACGACCTCGTCCGTGTTCTCCGTCATGGACGGTGTCAACCCGCCGCCGTGTGCCGGCAATCCCGGCGGGGCGGCCGGAACGGCCGGCGTCGCATCGTCAGGCCTGCTGCGGCGAGGCGGATCGGCGTCCGGCAGCGGCCAGCACGATCTCGGGAGTGAGATCGGCGATCCGGTCGACCTGCGCGGATGCCAGGGCGAGCGCCTCGGGGCCGGGCGGGAAGTGCTCGTTCGGGACGGCGACGACCACGATGCCGGCCGCGGCGGCGGCGCGCAGCCCGTTGGCCGAGTCCTCCACCGCGACCGCCGCTGCCGCGGGCACGCCGAGCCGCCGGACGGCTTCCAGGTACACGTCCGGGGCTGGCTTGCCCCGGGGCACCTCCTCGGAGGAGATGGTGTGCCGGAACTCGCGGCGCAGGCCGGACCGGTCCAGAACCAGGTCGATGAGCACCCGTGGCGACGAGCTCGCCAGGCCGAGCGGCCAGTGCGCGGCCATGGCCCGCACCGCCGCGACGGCGCCGGGCAGCAGCGGCGGATCGTCACCGTAGCGAACGGCGACGCGGCCGCGGACCTCGGCCGCGATCTCCTCGGCGCTGTCGCCGGCGCCCAGCTCAACCAGGTAGGCAGACCACTCCGCGGTCGACATCCCCATCATCCGGGCGGTGCTGTCGTCGGCCCAACGCCCGCCGCGCTCGGCGACGAAGGCCTGGCGCACCTCGTCCCAGACCTGCTCCGAATCGAGCAGCACCCCGTCGAGATCGAAGATGACGGCGGCGACCTGCCCGGCCCCGGATGCGGGTGTGGGAGCGGGAGAAGCGGCTGGTGGTGCGGGAGGGGTCACCGGCCCATCCTTCCCGCTCCGGTTCCGGGCGGCGGCCCCGGCTGCCGGAAAGCTCACCGGCCGGCCGGCCGTCCCGGCGCAAAGCGATATGATCAAGGGATGCACAACGCGCGTCGCGGTCCATGGCCGACCCCCGGCCGGCCGGCCGGCCTGTCCGTCTCCCGTCACCGCCCGGCGGGCGGTCCCCGCCGGTGAGCGACAAGCACGAGGTGACGCTCTCCGCCTCGGCCGAGCGAGATCTGGCGAAGCTTCCCGAGCTCCTCGGCGCCGAGGTGCGCCGGTTCCTCGACGGCCCGCTGCGCAACGATCCCCGCAAGGCCGGCGCACCGCTTGTGGGTGAGCAGCAGGTCGGAATGTTCGAAGCCGCGGCACGCGGCTGGCGGATGCTCTACCGGGTGGACGCGAACACCCGCACGGTCCGGGTGATGCTCGTCGGCCGGCGGCAGAACGCTCCCCGCCTGCCCTTCGGCGGTGGCGGCCCCCCGCGGCGGTGACGCGCCGGCCGAACGAGCCGGCGGCTGCCCGGCCGGCACATCCCGTCAGGCGTCCAGGCGTCAGGCGACGTTCACACCGAAGTCGAGGGCGATGCCTCGCAGGCCCGACGCATACCCCTGGCCCACAGCCCGGAACTTCCACTCGTTGCCATAGCGGTACAGCTCACCGAAGATCATGGCCGTCTCGGTGGACGCATCCTCGGTGAGGTCGTAGCGGGCGACCTCGGCACCGGTGGTCGCGTCGGAGACCCGGATGAAGGCGTTACGCACCTGCCCGAAGGTCTGCCGCCGCGCGTCCGCGTCGTAGATGGACACGGCGAAGACGACCTTGGTCGCCTGCGGCGCCAGGAGGCGCAGGTCCACGGTGATCTGCTCGTCGTCTCCGCCGCCGCCACCGACGAGGTTGTCGCCGAGATGGGTGACGGCGCCGTCCGGGCTGACCAGGTTGTTGAAGAAGACGAAGTGGCTGTCCGACAGCACGCGCCCCGTGTCACCCACCACGATGGCGGAGGCATCGAGGTCATACGGCGCTCCCGTGGTCTGCCGGACCTGCCAGCCGAGACCGACGGTCACGGCGGTGAGGTTCGGCGCGACCTTGGTGAGCGACACGTTGGCGCCTTTGGACAGCGACACCGAATTCATGCCGGAAGCCTAGCCCGCGCCACGCCGGTCACGCAGCCCCGCCCGCCCGATTTCGATTGTCGACCGGGCCCGGCCACGCCAGATGTCGGTGTGGCCCACCGTGGCGGACCACACCGGCCCGCGAGGAGCGGGAACGACCCCGGCTAGGGTCCTCGAAGTGGAGATCCGCCAGCCGCCAGTCCCGGCGCCTGCCGACTCGGGGATGATCCGGCGGCGCAAGGCCCTGGCGCTCACCCAGCCGCTGCACGACCTGGACACCCGCAAGTCCTATCTGGACGGCGGCGACTTCGAGGTCTACGCGATGGCCGAGCTCGCCCTGCATGCCATCGACCTGGTCACGGTCGCGATGGACTTCGACCGCGGGGCGGACCACGAGCAGGTGCTGCGCAGGCTCGTGCCGCTGACCGCCGCCCAGGCGCCCGAACGGTCACGCGCCGAGCACGAGCGGGTCGCACGCTGGGTGCTGAGCAATCTGATCAACGTGGGCAGCGTGGACCGCGGCTTCGACGTGATCTACGGCACCTACCGGCCGGACGGGCGGTACGTGCGGCGGCGGTTCGACTTCAAGCTTCTCGTCGAGCTGACGGACGCGGGCGGAGAGCTGTACCTGCGCGCCACCGACGAAGCGGTGACCGTGCTGATCGGTGCTCTGGACACGGATGTGACCTCGGCGCAGATCGCCGCGGAGGTGACGCTCGACAACCTCATCCGCCGAGGCAGGCTGGCGGATGCCAGATCGGCGGCGGAGGCGGCGCGGTACCGCACGGTCCAGTACGCGGAGCAGCTACGCCGGCAGCTCGACGCGACCCGGCGCAACATTCTCGCCGTCGACTGGCTGCGCACCGTTCCGGCTCTGCTCGACGAGGCGCTTGGCCACGTGGAGCAGCGCTACCGTCACGAGAACGCGATCCTGACCCACATCCGCCGCTACCGCGACGCCGCGGACGACGCCGACCACAAACGACAGGCCGCCGAGCTCGTCGCCATCGTGACGGACTGCATCCGCCGCCACACCCAGCTGCAGGCCCGCCTCCTGGAGGCCGGCGCGGTCTTCCGGGCCGAGCAGGACCGCCAGCAGTTCGCGGACGCCCCCTCCCGCGACGGAGTGGACCTCTACACGCAGGTCCTCATGCCCGTCCTCACGCTGCCCGGCGTGACGGCCCTGCGCCCGGCGATGGCCTTCTTCCCCGGCGCGGTGGGCGCCCGCACACCACGCGCGATGCGCCTGGTCGACCTGGTCGGCGGGCTCCTGGCTCCGCCCGTGGAGCAGGAGCCGCTCGGACCACCGGTCACCGAGACGGACCTCGTCCCGCTGCGGGAGCCGGAGAGGTACGACGACGAGACGTGGGCGCTGGCGACGGCGATCATGGACATTCCGCCGGAGTCGCCACGGCGGCTCTCGGAACTGCTGGAACAGGCGAGGATCTCCGGCGGGCCGGATGTCGCGGAGCTGGTGGTGCTGCTCTCCGTACACGCGCTGAGCCCGCAGATCTCCACCGCCGCCCGCCAGGGAGACACCGTCGTGACCGTCGCCTGCGCCGACGGGACCGACCTTGACGATCCCTGGTTCGGCGGGGCGGACCTCCTCGTCGGCCGGGTCGGTGTCACCGCCCCCACCGGGGCTGCCCCCGCCGACGTGACCGACGTGGCTGACAACCCGGCATCAGCGCATGATCTCAACCGGACCGTCGCATGATCTCTTTCGACCAGGAATCCGCGCCGTCCGATCCCGGCTCTGATCCCGGCTTTGGATCTGGCCCAGACCTCCACCCGAACCCGGGCGAGGGTGGCGAGAGCCGACCTGAGCGCGGCGTGCGCCAGCGGCATGACGACGCCTACGACGCGGGGCGGCTCATCGCCTGCGGCCTGCGGCCGAAGCTGGTGCCGGCGCGGGACACGCGGTACGCCGAACTTGTCCGGCGCTATCTGCGGGACGAGGAGTTCGCCGCGCTCACCCGGGCCACGGCCGCCGGGCTCGGGCTGGTCGTGCTGGACGTGGCCGAGCGCGCCGGGCTGGTTGCGGGCGGCGCCGAGGAGTCGGTGTTCACCGTCCGCATGAGCGACTACGCCCGGCGGGCGGGCGGCGAGCACCGGTCGGCCGAGCGGCTGCTGCACGGGATCGGTCAGCTCGCCGTCGCCGCCCTCGCCTTCCCCCGGCCGGCCGACCTTCTCGACGACACCTACGTCGGACGGGTCAGCGTCGAGGGGGTGGACGCGTTCGTCCGCGAGGCCTGCCGGCTGCTCGACGAACGGGTCTGTGCCGACCCCGGCGCCGAGCTCGACCCACGCGGGACCGGCGACGACCGGGCGCTGGAGGCGGCATGGCGGTTGTACGCACGCCGCCCGGCGGCCGGAACGACCAGGGACACCCGCCGCCTGGCCGGTTCGACCACCGGGATCGTCGCCCGGGCGATGGGGTTCCTCGCCGAATCCGGCTGCCTGGTGCCCGTCAGTGACCAGGCCGGCGGCACCTTCCGCACCACGGCGCGGTACCAGATCCAGGTGCGCGAGCTCGCCGCCGACGCCGCCATGGAGGAGCTCCTCGGCCTCGGCGTGGTGACGGTGAGCGACGGTTCCGGAGGAGTTCGGGTTCTCGCCGGCGCACCCGTCCTGCCCGGCACCGACGCGGCGGGAGCCGGACCGGCCGGTTCCGGCCAGCAGGCGGAAACGCAGGCGGGCGCCGAGGCGACCGCACCGGACCACGCGGCGGGCCACGCGGCGGGCCAACCACAGGGTCCGGAGGTGGGCGATGTTTGAGCTGTCCAAGGTTCGGCTCCATGCGATCGGGCCGCCCGGCGCGCGGTTCGGCGACGTCCTGCTCGATTTCTCCGGGGTCGGTGCTCCGGTGACCGGCCATCGCCAGCATGGGCTCTTCGCCGCGGATATCGGCCGTCCCGCCGACGACAGCGACGTTCAGGACACAGCCGCATCCCGGAACGGCAGCCCGCCCGCCAGCCGCAAAGCCCCAGCCACCGGCAACCGCCCAGCCAACCCCGACACCGACCCGGATCCCGGGCCCGGGCCCGGCCTCGCACCCAGTCCCAGCCCTGGCACCAGCCCCGGTACCAGCTCCGACCGCGGCAGCCCGGACGGGCGCGGCGCCGTCCGGCCGTCGCCGGCCTCGGTGCTGTTCCTGGAGAACGGCGGCGGCAAGAGCGTCCTGATGAAGCTGATCTTCTCGGTCGTGCTGCCCGGGCGCCGCCAGGTGGTGGGTACGTCGAACGGCCGCGTCCTCGACAACTTCGTGTTGTCCCGGGACTGCGGGCATGTGATCTGCGAGTGGCAGCATGCCGTCACCGGCGAGCGGGTCGTCACTGGCAAGGCGAGCGAGTGGCGCGGCAGGCCCGGCGGGGACTCGTCCCGTCTCGCGGAGGCCTGGTACGCGTTCCGGCCCGGCCCGCGCATGGACATCACGACCCTTCCGCTGGTCCAGGACGGCCGGTTGGTCACGTTCACCGGCTTCCGGTCCCGGCTGGCGGACGCCGGGGCGGCCGACCCCGCGCTGGCGCTTGTCTGGGAGACGAGTCAGAGCGCCTGGAGCGAGCATCTCGACGCGCTGGGGCTGGATCCGGAGCTGTTCCGCTACCAGCGGGCGATGAACGCGGGCGAGGGCGAGGCGGCCGAGGCGTTCGCCTTCAGCAGCGACGAGCAGTTCGTCGACTTCCTGCTCCGCGCGGTGACGCCGCCGGAGGACCCGGCAGGTGTCGCCGACGTCGTCGACGGCTACGCGGCCAAACTTGCCGCGCGGGCGGCGCTGGACGCCGAGCGCGAGTTCGTCGCCGGCGCGCTGGAGCGGCTCGCCCCGCTGGTGGAGACCGTCCGCGCGCGCGGGGCGTCGGACGCCCGGCTGCGGGCGCTGCGCGAGGCAGTCCGCCTTGCCGCGGCCGGCGTCGACGCGACGATCGCCCTGGCGGATGCCGGGGCGCTGACGCTGGGCACCCGCGGTGAGCGGGCCCGGGCAGCCGTCGACGCGGCCGAGCAGGCCCGGTCGCGGGCGGCTGACGACGAGTCGGCCGCGCGGCTGCGGGTGGCCGAGCTGCGCCTGGCCGAGGCCGAGGCGACCCGCGACGCGCTGGTCGGACGGCACGCCGAGCTCACCGAGGAACTGGACGCCTGGCGGGCGGCCGAGGACGTCCTGCGGCTGGCGGCGGCGTCCGGTGAGGCCGTGCGGCTCACCCGGCTGGTGGCGGACGCCGAGTCGCGGTCCGCCCCGGCTCTGGCCGAGCGGGACGCCGCCGCGCGGGAGCTGGTGGCCGGGCTGGCCCGGCTCACCGCCGCGGCCCGGGCGGAGGAGTTCCGCGCCCGGGCGGGTGCGGCGGCGCACGACCTTGCCGCCGAGTCGGCGGCGGCCGCTGACCGGGTCGCCGCGGACGCGGCGGCGACCGCCCGGGCGAGCGCCGCCGCCCTGCGCGACCGGCGGGAGCACACCGCGCGGGAGGTGGCCGACGCGGTGCGGGCCGGACTGCTCGCCGAGGCCGGCGACCCGGGCCAGGTGGCGGCCGAGGCCGCCGCGGCCGCCCGCCGCGCGGACGACGCCCGGGCCGCCGTCCAGCAGGCGCTCGCCGCCGCCACCCGCTCCACCGACCGTGAACAGGCGCAGGACGACGCCCGAGCCGCCGAGCGCGGCCTGGATGCCGCGCGCGGCGAGCTGACCAGGCTGACCGCCGAACTGGACGCGGCGCTGGCAGCCGCCGGCGCGCTCACCGCGGACGGCCGGGTCGCGGCCCTGCTCGGACTGACCACGGATGACGGCGACCGGGCGGCCGACCTGGATCGGGCAGCCGACCTGGATGTCGACGCCGAAGCGGCGATGGATGCCCTGGCCGCCGCGGTCCGGGCGGCCGAGGAGCGCCAGCTAACGCTGTCCGTCGACACCGAGGCGGATCTGCGCGTCCTCAACGCGCTCGGCGACGGTGACCTGCGTCCCGCGCGGGCCGCGGTCTGCGCGGTGCTGGACGTGCTCGCGCGGGCCGGGATCCCGGCGGTCTCCGGCTGGCACCATCTCGCCCACCATGTCGACGAGAACGCGCGGGACCAGGTGCTGCGGGCCCGCCCCGACCTGGTCGACGGGGTTGTCCTGCCCCCCGGCTGGGACGTCGGCACCGCCCGCGAGGTGGTGACGCGGGCGCGGCTGCTGCCCGACTGCACGGTGGTCGTCGGCGCCGCGGAGCTGCTGGCACCCCCGCCACCGCGCTCGCCCGAGGCCTCCGGCACGTCCGGCGAGGGTGGCGAGGGTGGCGAAGGTGCGGAGCAGGCCTTTCTCATCCCGCCGAATCCCGCGCTGTACGACGTCGCCGCGGCCGCCGCCGAGCGGGCGGCGATCCGGCGCCGGCACGACGAACGCAGTACACAGGCCGCCGAGCTGAGCGCCCGGGCCCGCAGCGACCGCGAACTCGCCGCGGGAATCGCCGGCTGGCGACGGGCCCACCCGCCCGGGTCGGTGCCGGCACTGCGTGACGCAGTGCGCGCGGCCCGCGGCGCGGCGGACGTCGCCGCGGATGCCCTGGCCGACGCCCGGGCGCGGGTTGCCGAGGCCACACGCGCGGCGGAGCTCGCCGTGGCCGAGGTCGACCGGCTACGCGCCGCCGAGCAGGAGCGCTCCGCACGGGCCGCCGCTCTGGACCGCCTCGTGCGGGTCGTGGGCGAGTCCGCGGGGCTGGACGACGAGATCGCCCGGCTGGAGGCGGTTGCGGCCGAGCAGTCCGCCGAGGCCGAGCGTCAGCGGGCCCGCGCCGCGGCCTCCCGCCAGGCGGCGCAGGAGGCGCTGCGCCGTGCCGATGACGCCGCCCGCAACGCCCAGGCGGCGCTGGCCGAGTCCGCGCTGGTGATGGGTGCCGGTGATCTGCCGGTGGAGGAACCCGCCGGCCCGCCGGGTCGGGATGCTGGCCCGCCGGTGCAGGTGCCGGTGCTGCGGGCCGCCTACGAGGCGGCCGAGCGGGTCTACGCCCAGGTGGAGGTCGGCGCGGACCTGCGCGGTGAGCTCGACCGGGCACGGCGGGCGGAGGCTGCGGCGCGCGGCGGTGTCGACGGGCTGCCGGTGGTCGTCCGCGACCGGTGCGCTGCCCTGCTCGCCGGGCCGAGCGGCGGTGACACCGCGTCGCGGGCGGCTGCCCAGGCCGCCGCCCGGCGCGTCGCGGCCGATCTCGGGCGCGAGCTGGACGCGGCGCGCGAGCGGCTCGGCGGGCTGCGCCAGGAGATGCACCACACGGCGGGCCGGGTGCGCACCTCCGGCGCGCGTCCGCTCGCGCCGGGTGAGGGCCCGCTGACTCTCGACGAGGCACTGGACTGGCAGGGGACCCGGCGCGAGGCCCGCCACCGTGCCGAGGAGGGTGTCCGGGCCGCCCAGGCCGCGTTCGAGGACCTTCAGCGGGACACCGCGGACCACGAGCGGGAGCGGGAGGCGTTCCGGACGGCCGCCGGCTCGCTGGCGGACCTCCTCGCCGACGCGGAGACGGAAGGCACGGCTGGCAGCGGCGAAGCCACGGCTGGCAGCGGCGAAGCCACGGCTGGCAGCGGCCAGGGCGCCTCGCGGGACGGCGGCCCGGTCGCCGAGCCGTTCTCCGGTGACGCTGCCGCGGCCGCCGCGATGGCCCGTGAGCTGCGGTCCACCTGGCGGCAGGCGGTGGCCGCGCATGGGGAGGCGTCCAGCCGGGTCCGGGCGGCGGCGGACGCCGTCGCGTCCTGGGCGGCGAGCGGCCGGTTCGAGTCGGTGCGCTCACCGGCCCGCAGGCAGATGGTGCGGGCCGGCCGGGACGCCGTCGCCGCGCACGCCGAGGACTGGGCCGCCGCCCTGGCACCGCGGCTGCGCAGCCTGGACGACGACCTGGCCCACATCGGCCGTAACCGGGCCGCCATCGTCGCCCGGCTGGAGGGGATGGTGCGTGCCGCGCTCGGCACCCTGCGCTCGGCGCAGCGGCTGTCGCGCCTGCCTGACGAGCTCGGCGACTGGTCGGGGCAGGAGTTCCTGCGGATCAGCTTCGCCGAGCCCGACCCGGTCGCGTTGACGGAGGCCCTCGGCGATGTCGTCGACGCCGCCGCGCAGGGCTCGACGTCCTCGATGTCCTCGACGTCCTCGCCACGGCGGGACGGGATGACCCTGCTCCTGCGCGGCGTGCGCGCGGCACTGCCCGGCGGCGTCCGGGTGGAGATCCTCAAGCCGGACGCGGTGCTGCGTACCGAGCGGGTCCGCGTCTCGCAGCTCGGCGACGTCTTCTCCGGCGGCCAGCAGCTGACAGCGGCGATCATCCTGTACTGCACGATGGCCGCACTGCGCGCGAACGACCGCGGCCGGCTGCGTGCCCGGCACGCCGGAGTGCTGTTCCTCGACAACCCGATCGGCCGGGCGAGCGCCAGCTACCTGCTGGACCTGCAGCTCGCCGTGGCGGAGCGCCTCGGCGTCCAGCTGATCTATACCACCGGGCTGTTCGACACCACCGCGCTGAGTGCGTTCCGGCTGGTCATCCGGCTGCGCAACGACGCCGACCTACGCGCCGGCATGAAGTACCTGCGGGTGCAGGAACTGCTGCGCCCGGGGCTCACGCCGGCCCGGACCCCGGACGGGCCGGGGGTCGCCGGCATGGTCACCGCGTCCCGCGTGTTCCGACGGACGCACCCCGCGCCGGTCGGCTAGTGCCCACCGTCGGGGCGCGGCTCCAGCCGGCCAGCCGGCCCAGCCTGCGAGGCACGAGCGCACCGCTGGTGCCGTGACCGGCGCTCACGGGGCTGCACCGGCTGCACCGGCTCCGTCTAGCCCGTGGGGCAGGGGCGCACCTCGACGGAGCCGCCCGCCTCGGACTTCCGGCCGTCGAGGTCGGTGGCCACCACGGTGTAGGCCAGGGCCCCCGGCGCCGGGGCGGGCCCGATCGGGCCGGACCAGGTCGACCGGTCCTCGATGGCGGTCGCCAGGGCGAGCGGGGCGGTGGTCTCCGTGCCGTCCGGCGCGCGGGTGCGCACCTCGACGCCGAGGACACCGGTCGGGTCGACGACGGTCGCGGTCACGGTCGCCTGGTTCGGCCCCTGGCCGGCCGCACAGGTGGCGACGAGGATCTCCGCCGGGGCCGCGGCGACGCTCAGCGACGGCGCGCCGGACACGGTCGCGGTGATCCGCAGGCTGCCACCGCCGGACCCGTCGACCGCGCGGACCGGCACCGACAGGTCGACCGTGCCAGGCGGGGCGGTCTCCCTGTCCAGGGTGACCACGAGCGGCACCCTGGCACCGGGATCGACCACGTCCTGGCGCGGCACGACGCGCACCCAGGCGGGGGTGCCACCGACCCGCACATGCGCCGGTGCGGTCCCGACACCCAGCAGGTCGACGCTGACCGTCGACTCGGCCGCGCCGAACGCGACGCTGGTGCTGCTCAGGTCGATCGCCGGCCCGACCTGCTCGGTCTCGGGCCGGGCACTTCCGCCGGCGCCGGGTGCCAGGCTCGGCGGGCCGGGCGCCGGTGCGTCACCGGGAGCGGGTGCGCCCGCGTCGGGCGGGACGACCGCCTCCCCGGCGGGGCCGGCGAGGGCGCCGGTTCCGGCAGTCGGTGCCGCCGCGGGGGCATCGGCGGGGTCCGGTCCGGGCTCGGTGGGGGTCGGCCCCGCCGGCTGCGAGGTGACCATCGACGTGGCCGCGACGGCCGGTTCGGACGCCGACGGTGACTGCCTCGGACCGATGCTGTGGACGAGGGCGAGGCCGAGCGCCAGGGCCGCGGCGGCGGCGACCGCGGCCACGATCCGACCCCACCGGATCGGCAGGATCCGCCGGGAACGACCCCAGGGCAGGCGGTGACGACCCGCCGCCTCGGCCTTGTCCTCCGTCCGTTGCCTCATTGCCCCCGAGCGTAGGCTCAGAAGTGGAAATGGGCGCCCGATTCACTCGTTTCCGTGACGAACCCCCCACCAGATCCACCACACCAGGGTCTGGGTCACCACCGCGAACCCGAACAGCAGGTCCTCGACCGGCGCGTGGACGAGGCGCAGGCCGGTGATGGTGTCCGGGTCGTACCGGACGATGTCGAAGCCGGTCAGGATGCCGTTCGTGACCAGCTGGAAGAACACGATGATCGCGTAGGACGTCCAGAAGAGCCGGCGGGTGACCAGCCGTGTGCGCAGGATCCACAGGTCGAGGACGAGGGTGACCCCGACGCCGGCGACCGCCAGCACGGTGTAGCTCACGGGTCGAGGCGGCCGGGGCGGCCAGGGCGGTTGGGGCGGTTGGGGCGGCCGGGGCGGCCGGGTTCGTCACCGGCCTGCCAGCCGGTCACCGCCCGCACCGCCTCCAGGGCGAGGATGGCGCACACCGGCACGACCAGGAAGAAGAGGACCTCGTCCAGGGGAAGGCCACCGGGCAGGATGATCCCCGTGGTCCGCCGCGGGTCGAAGGTCCAGTGGCCCTGGGCGATCGCGTAGAGGTCCCAGCCGACGAAGACGGCCAGCACCGGCGCGACGGCCAGGGCCAGCCGGCGGGGCCGGGCGTAGACCCTGGTCCGCAGCAGGATCTCCAGCGGTGCGGTCGCGAGCAGACAGCCCAGCAGCACCGCGAGGTAGCTGAGGTGTTCCCACCGGCTCACGACGGGCACTCCGCCACTGGTCAGGCGGAACGAAGGCGCCTGGCGAGGGCGGCCGCGGCGGCTCCGGGGTCGGGCGCGTCGGTGATGCCGCGCACCACCACGACCCGCCGCGCACCGGTCTCCAGGATGGCGTCGAGGGTCCCCAGGTCCATGCCGCCGGTGACGAACCAGGGCTTCGCGCCGGGCGCGAAGGGCGGTGCGTGCTGGGCCGCGAGCCGGGGCAGCTCCAGCCCGACCGGAGCGCGGCCCTCCTTCGTCGGTGTGGCGTGCACCGGGCCCACGCAGACGTAGTCCACCTCCGGGTCGGCCAGCGCCGCCAGGAACTGCTCGGGGTCGTGCGTGGACCGGCCGATGAGCACGTCCGGCCCCACCAGCTCCCGGGCCAGCCGCGGCGGGATGTCGTCCTGGCCGACGTGCAGGATGTCGACACCGGCGAAGACGGCGACGTCGGCCCGGTCGTTCGCGCTGACGAGCGCCCCGGCGGCGGTCGCCGCGTCGGTCATCCGGGCCAGGCCGGCGAGCTCGTCACGCCACTCCAGCCCCTTCTCCCGCAGCTGGATGAGGTCGACACCGGGCGCGCCCGGTGTGCCGAGGACGTCGGTGTAGAAGTCGCTGCCGTCGCCGCGGCGCGCGGTGCACAGGTACAGGCGGGCGTCGAGCAGGCGGGCGATCCGGTGGGCGCGGGTACCGGGCGCGGCCATCGGCTCAGCCTCCCGCGACGGCACGGACGATCTCCAGCGTGTCACCGTCGGCGAGCCGGACGGAGCCCGCCTCCGACGGGGTGAGCGCGGCCCCGCGCAGCTCCACGACCACCGACCCGGGCCGCAGGCCGAGCTGGGTCAGCAGGTCCGGCAGCGCCAGCCCGGCCGGGATGTCACGGGCCTCCCCGTTGACGACGATCCGCGCCCGCGGCGGGCCGGCGGACGCCGCGGAACCGGCACTGGGTGCGGCGGGTTCCGGGGCCGGGCCGGAGCCCACCCCGGTCGGACGATCGACCATGTACCCGACCCTACGGGAGCCGGCGCCGGCGCTCCCGCTCCTTCGGCTGAGCGGCCCCGCCCGCGCCGCCACTCCCCGGGGCGGCACGGCGGCGGTCGGGCAGCGCGGGTCAGAATCCCAGCGCCTGGGCGCGGCGCCGAACCTCCTTGCCACGGTTCGCGGCCATGGCGGCAGCGGGGGTGCCGGGCAGGCTCGGGTCCTCGCGGAACATCCAGTCGAGCGCCTCGTCATCGCTGAACCCGGCGTCGGCCAGCAGGGTGAGCAGGCCCGGCAGGCCCTTGACCACCGTGTTGCCGTCGATGAACAACGCGGGAATCTTCAGAACGCCGTCGATCCGCCTCGCCAGGAGCGTGCGGTCGCGGATCATCTGGCGCACCCGGGTGACGGGCACTCCGAGTGCGTCAGCCACGTCGGGAACGTTGAGCCAATCCATGGTCAAGAGTAAACACCCTGGCCAGCGGAAGTCAGGCGGGCGTGGTCAGCGCGCCTCCGGCTGCCGCGGACCGGCGGGTCGCCTCCAGGACGGAGACCAGCGTGCGGTCCCGCTCCAGCGGGTCCCGGGCCAGCGGCCAGCCGGCAAGCAGGGCGTCCGCGAGATCGCGGTGGAACCGCGCCGGATCGGCCGGCGGGGTGGGCAGCGTGGTGCGCCGCCCGTCGTGCGTGACCAGCCGCGGCGAGCGCCGCCCACCAGGCCCACCAGGCCCGCCAGGCCCGCCAGGCCCACCGAGCCCACCGCGGGCATCCGCGCCGGGCCGGGTGTCCGGTCCGGCGGCGACCATCGTCCCGGCCGTGCCCAGCACCCGCATCCCCGGCCGCACACCGGCGGCGACGTCCGAGATCGTCACCTGGGCCTCACAGCCGCCCGCGAAGCGGATCAGGACCCGGGCGTGGTCGGCGTTCGTCACGTGGTGCCACACCCGCTTGTGCCCGGTCGCGCTGACCCACTCGACCTGGTCGTCGACGAGGTCGAGGATGCGCGCCAGCGGCGCGGCGCCGCGGTCGAAGATCAGGCCGCCGCTGATCCGCTCGTCGTCGTGCCAGGTCCCGGCGGGACGCCGCAGGCCGCCGGAGAAGACCTCGATCCACATCGGCTCGCCGATCTCCCCTCGCCGCATCGCCTCCCGGACGGCCAGGTGGTCGGGGTCGTCGCGGCCCGCCGGGTAGACGGCGAGCAGGCGCGAGCGGCCCGTGGCCAGCTCGGTCAGCTCGTCCACCTCGTGGGTGGTGAGGCACAGCGGCGCGTGCACGACGACCTGCTTGCCGGCCTCCAGCGCGCGGCGGGCCCACTCCGCGTGGGTGTGGGTGGGCGTCGCGACGATGACCAGCCCGAGCTCCGGGTCGTTGACCAGGTCGTCCGGGTCGTCAACGAGCCGCGCGCGCCGCTCGGCGTCCTGCCCGGGAGTGCGGGCCATACCGCCGTCGCAGAGCGCGGCGAGCTCCAGGCCCTCGACGTCGGCCAGGGCCGTGAGGTGCACACCGAACACGTCCGGGGCGCCGACCAGCCCGACCTTCACCGGCCCGTCGTCGGCCGCGCCGAGCGCATGCCGCAGCCACCGCCCGACAAGTCGGTGGTAGCGGGGGTCGGCCAGGACGTCCCCGCTGGTCCCGAGCGTGAACACGCCGAGGCCGGTGGACGGCCGCCAGGTGCAGATCGGGTGCTCGCCCATCTCGTGGCGGACCATCAGTAGCCGTTCGACGTCCTCGGCCACCTTGTCGGGGATGATCCACGAGTCGCGGGGGGCGAAGGAGCCGAGGCGGGCCCCGAGGGCGGCGCCGTCCGGGCCCGGCACCAGCGCCAGCTCGTAGGCGGGCGGGACCCGGCCCGGAGTGAGCCCGGACGCCTCGACGAGCGGGCTGTCCGCGGGCAGTGACCGGACGGTGGGGCCCGCCAGCAGCACCGGGACGGACTGGCGGGCGCGATCGAGCAGTTCCTGCTCGACGTGGTCGAGCGGGCGGTCGATCAACACCAGCAGGGCGTCGGCCGAGCGCTGCGAGGTGGGCCCCAGCCCGGCGGCGCGCAGATGGTCACCGAGCGCATTCACGCCGGGAAGGTTCGATACCAGGTGAATGCTTGGCACGCAGGCACTTTAGTGCAAACGTCCCGGACAGGAGCGAAGTCCGCACGTTCCGTGCGTCCTGCGCCTCCTGAGCCCGGTTTTCTCCCAGGCGCGCGGCTAGGTGTGCAGTTCCTTGAGGGCGATGTCCGGGTCGGCGAACTTCGCCGCGTCGGGAGCGGCGTCGGCGAGCAGCATCCGCCGGCCGGCGACCATGTCCAGCGGCCGGGCGACGGTGACCAGGGCGACCATCCTGCCGTCCGGCGCGAACCAGCCCGCTGACCAGCCCGGCGCCCGCTTGGCGCCGGCCGGGGCGACGGCGGTGGGATCGCCGCGCAGCACCAGGGTGCTGTCCGGGCCGGGCAGCCCGGCGAACTGGATCATCCGCCCGAACTGCTGCGACCAGAAGTAGGGCACCGGGTTGTACACGCTGTCGGAGTCAGCGCCGGCCTCCCCCGGGGCCGGCTCGCCGCCGGCGAGGGACCGCAGCAGGGTGGCGACCGCGACCCGGGGGGACTCCTGGGCGCACTCCCAGTGCTCGACGCGCATGCGCCGCTTGTAGCGCCGCGACCACCAGGCCGCGCAGTCCCCGGTCGCGACGACCGTCCCGGGCCGGTAGCCGCTCGCCGCGCCACCGCCGGCGGCGTCACCCGCGCCGGGGACGGCCGAGAGCCACTCGTCCACGACGACGCCGCGGTCGAGCAGCAGCCCGGACGACTCCAGCCAGCGGACGTCGGGACGCACCCCGACCCCGACGACGACGATGTCGGCAGGCAGGAACTCGCCGCCCGCGAGCTCCAGACCGTCCGCCCGGATCTCGGCGACGGCGGTACCGACCCGCAGATCGATACCGGCCTGCTCGTACCAGGGCATCGTGTGCCCGCCGATCTCGGGACCGAGCGCCGCCAGCAGCGGGGTCGCTCCGGCCTCGACGACGGTGACGGCCACGCCGTGCGCCGCCGCGTGCGTGGCCACCTCGGCGCCGATCCAGCCGGCACCGACGATGGCCAGCCGCGCCCCCGGACGCAGCTGGGCACGCAGCGCGCGGGCGTCGTCGATGGTGCGCAGGACGCGCTGCTCGGGGGCTCCGGGCAGCCGCACCGGCGCCGCGCCGGTCGCGAGCACCAGCCCGTCGAACTCCACCGGGCCGCCGTCCGTCTCCAGCACACCGGGGCGCAGGGCGGTCGCCTGCCGGCCGAGGAGAAGTTCGGCGCTGTCCAGGTCGAGCGGCAGCGTCGTGTCGTCCGTCCGGCCCGAGAGCACCGCCTTGGACAGCGGCGGCCGGTCGTACGGCCGGTGCTCCTCGGCACCGACGAGCGTGATCGTGCCGGAGAAACCCTGCTCCCGCAGCTCCACGACTGCTCGCCCACCGGCGAGCCCGCCACCGACGACAACGATGCGGTCCATCAGCCCACCCGATCCATGCGGCCAGAGGCTACTTGGGTTGGATGTCCACCGTCGCGCGCGAGTAGCCCCGGCCACACTCGCGCGCCGTCGGCCGGCCGCGCGGCGCACCATCGATGGCCGGCGCGGCGGTCAGCCGGCCGCGTCGACCAGCGGGAAGGCGTCCTTCCAGACCGGCTCGTAGCCGGCGGCCACCAGCATCGCGGCGATGTCCGCCGGGGAGCGCTCGTCGGAGATGGAGAACTGTTCCTGCGCGGTGCCGGGCCGGCCGTAGCCGCCGGGTTCGGTGGACGAGCCGGCGCTCATGGTCGTCACCGCGATGCGGACCAGCCCGTCCCGCAGGGCGGCCGGTTCCCGGGTGGACAGCGAGATCACGGCGTCCGGTTCGAACAGCCGCAGCGCGGCGTGCGCCTGGACGAACTCGGCGTCGCCCACCACCACGGTCGGCGGAAAGCCGCTGGCGCTCGGCTTGATCCTCGGCAGCGCCACCGAGACCTCCGTCCGCCAGAAGCGGCGGGCGAGGAAGGCGGCGTGCGCGGCCATCGCGAGCACGTCGGCCCGCCAGTCCGGCGCCAGCCCGAGCAGCACGCCGAGGCCGAGGCGGCGCACCCCGGCGCCGGCCGCCCTCTCGAAGGACGCCAGCCGGCGGTCGTAGTCGCGCTTCCAGCCGGCGACGTGGACCTGTGCGTAGCGCTCCCGGTCGTAGGTCTCCTGGTAGTGGATGGCGCCTTCCAGGCCGGCGGCGACCAGCCGGGCGTAGGTGTCGTCCGACCAGGTCTGGGTCTCGATGGAGAGCGAGGACACGAACGGGCGGAGCCGCTCGACGATCTCGACCAGGTAGTCGGCGGAGACCTCGACGCGATGCTCCCCGGAGACCAGCAGGAGATGCCGGAAACCGCGGTCGACGAGCAGCTGTGCCTCGGCGGCGGCCTCCTCCGCCGTCAGCGTGCGGCGGGCGACCGTCAGCCCCTTGGCGAACCCGCAGTAGGTGCAGGACGACAGGCAGGCGTTCGAGACGTAGAGCGGGGCGAACAGCCGCACCGCCCGCCCGAAGCGCCGCAGCGTCGTGGCCTGCGCGAGCTGGGCGAGCTCCTCGAGCCGGCCGGTGGCGGCCGGCGAGAGCAGCACCGCGAGGTCCTCGAGGCCCAGCCGGCCGCCGGTGTCACCCCGCGCCGTGGCCCCCCGCCCGGCGGCGGCCGCGCGGCGCAGGACGGCGTCCACCTGCTCGGGGCCCGCCTGCGCCGAGGCCAGGGCCAGCGCGGGAATGTCCAGGCCGGCCAGCTCCTGTGCGAACAGCCCCGGCGGGCTCGCCATCAGACGGCTCCGCCGGACGGAGCCCCACTGGCAGCCGGAGCCCCACTGGCAGCCGGAGCCCCGCTGCCAGCCGGAGCCCCGCTGCTGGCCGTGGATCCGAGGAAGCCGGTGAGCGGTGAGGACGCCGAGGCCTCCGTGGCGCCGCCGGCCCGCGCGCGGCCGGCCAGCCGGGCGAGCCGGCCGGCGAGGGTCGCCAGGGCGAAGGCCCGGGCCATCGCGACCGGGTCGGCACTGATCGCGATCGCGGTGTTGACCAGGACGGCGTCCGCCCCGATCTCCATCGCCTCGGCCGCGTCCGACGGCGCCCCGAGGCCGGCGTCGACCACCACCGGGACGCCGGCGGTCTCCACGATCGCCTCGATCGCGTCACGGGTGCGCAGGCCGCGGTTCGAGCCGATCCAGCTGCCCAGCGGCATCACGGTGGCGCAGCCGGCCTCCTCCAGCCGGCGGGCCAGCACCGGGTCGGCCGAGCAGTAGGGCAGCACCGTGAACCCGTCGGCGACCATCAGCTCGGCGGCCCGCAACGTCTCGATCGGGTCCGGGGCGAGGGTGCGGGGGTCGGGCGTGACCTCCAGCTTCACCAGCCCGGTGCCGGTCGCCGCGCGGCCCAGCCGGGCCAGCCGCAGTGCCTCGGCCGCGTCCAGCGCACCGGACGTGTTCGGCAGCAGTGTCATCCCGGCCGGCACGAAGTCGAGGACGTCGCCCTCACCGGCCCGGGACAGGTCCACCCGGCGCAGCGCGACGGTGACGATGTCGGCCCCCGAGGCGATCAGCGCGTCCCGCATGACCTGGTGGCTGGCGAACTTGCCGGTGCCGACCAGGAGCCGGCTCGCGTACGTCGTCCCGGCGACGCGGAACGGGTCCTCCCCCACCAGCGCCGCCGCCGCGGCGAGCGCGGAGCCGGTGGCGCCGACGCCACCGGCGGGGCGGCCCGAGGTCGCGGGATCCTCCCCGGTGGCCTCCTGTGGCCGGGCCGGCGTGACCTGCTGTGTCATCAGACGGTTCCTCCCCACGCGCGCATGACCGCGATCGGGTCTGCGGGTCGCCGACGGCGTCGTGGCCGGCCTCTCAGCCCGCGTCCGCGGGCTCCCCGGTACACGCAACAGTCTAGGCGCCCGACACGCCGGGACCAGCGGCTTCGGTACGTCCGAACCTGATCTCGGACGTACCGCCGACCCGCGTCTCCCGGTTCTGTGACGAAGATCCCGCGCCTTCTGGCCGAATGTGAGGGAATCTGCGCAGTAAGACCACTGTCCGACAGCTCGAACGGCCGATCGTAAACTGTCCCCGTGGATGCCACGGTGGCCGACCCTGTGATAGGCCGTCTTCTCGACGGTCGGTACACGGCCCAGGAAAGGCTCGCGGTCGGCGGGATGGCGACCGTGTACGTCGCGCACGACAACCGGCTCGACCGGTACGTCGCTCTCAAGATCATGCATCCGAACCTCAGCCACGACCCGGAGTTCGTCGCCCGGTTCCACCGGGAGGCCAACGCGGTCGCCCGGCTGAGCACGCCGCGCGCCGTCTCCATCCTCGACCAGGGCTCCGACCAGACGCCGACCGGCATCCTCCACTACCTCGTCATGGAGCTGGTCCGCGGCCGGTCGCTGCGCGAGTACCTCGGCAGCCGCGGGCGGCTGTCGGTGCCCGAGGTCGTCGAGATCTTCGAGCCCGTCGCCGAGGCGCTCGCCGCGGCACACGCCGCCGGCATCATCCACCGCGACATCAAGCCGGAGAACATCCTGCTCGGCGACGACGGGCAGGTGAAGGTCGCCGACTTCGGGCTCGCCCGCCCGGTCAGCCAGGCCACCCAGGCCATGACCGGCGGGGTCGTCATGGGCACCGTCGGCTATCTGGCCCCCGAGCAGGTCACCCACGGCACCGCCGGGATGCGCAGCGACGTCTACGCCGCCGGCGTCATGCTCTTCGAAATGATCACCGGCTATCTGCCGCACACCGGCGAGACGCCGATGTCGGTGGCCTACCAGTCGGTCCACGGTGACGTGCCCGCGCCGTCCACGGTCGTCGCCGGCGTCCCCGCCGAGCTTGACGCGCTGACGCTGCGGGCGACGGCCCGCGACCCCGACCACCGGCCGGCCGACGGCGCGGTGCTGCTCGCCGAGCTGCGCGCGATCCTGCCCTATCTGCCGGCGCCGGACGCCGACGAGGAGTACCACTCCGGCTTCACCGGGCCGATGGAGGCGCCGAGGCCGCCGGCACCGAAGCCGGCCCCGCGGACCGGGCCGCCGGTCGCACCCACCAGCATGATCAACACTGGCGGCGGCCAGGGGCGCCGTCGTCGCCCTCCGGCGGGGGCGCGCTCGGGCCGGCTGCCCGCCGGGCCGGCGGTCGTCGCCGGGGTGGTGGTGCTCTGCCTCATCCTCGCCGGCCTCGCGCTGAAGGCGGTCGTGGGCAGCGGCGATCCACAGGTGCCGCTCCTCACCGGGCTGAGCCAGGAAGATGCCGAGAAGGAACTGGAGGAGGCCGGGTTGGTTCCTCGCTACGGCGAGGAGATGGCGAGCACGCTCCCCGTGGGCCGCGTCGCCGCCCAGGACCCGAAGGACGGCGCCGCCATCAAGGACGGCGCCGTCGTGACGCTGCGGCTGAGCTCCGGGCCACCGAGGACCCACGTCCCCAACCTCGACGGGAGGCCCGCGGACCAGGCCGAGACCGAGCTGGCGGCGGCGCAGCTGACCGTGGGCGGGCGGATATCCGAGGCCAGCGACACGGTGCCCGCGAACTCGATCATCAGGACCGACCCGGCGGCGGGCACGGAGGTCGACCCGGACACGCGGGTCTCCCTCGTCGTGAGCTCGGGGCCGTCGTCGGTCGAGGTCCCCCGTGACCTCGTCGGGCTGACCTTCGACGAGGCCAAGGCCCGCCTGGACGCCCTCAACTTCAACCTCATCGTCCAGCAGCAGGCGTTGAGCAGTGACGAGCAGGACCCGGGCCGCGTCGTCCGCACCGCACCGGACCCGGGCCAGCGCGTCGGCTCGGGCAGCACGGTGACCCTGTATGTGGCCAGGGAGGAAGAGGACGACAGCGGCGGTGGCGGCGACGGCAGCGGGGTCAGGGTCACGGTGCCCGACGTCGTCGGGAAGTCCTGGCCGGAGGCCGAGCGGATTCTGAACCGCGCCGGGCTGCGGGCCGACGGCTGGTCGCTCTTCGGCGGCACCGTCAGATCGCAGTCTCCCAGGGCCAACAGCAAGGTCGAGCGGGGCAGCACCGTCCGCGTGCAGCTGAGATCCGGGCTGGGCGACTGAGCGTCCCGCCGGCCCGCCGGCGGGACACGGTCCGCATCACGGGCGAGGCCGGCACTGTCAGGTAGAGTCGATCTTCGCCGGGCCGGCGAAGGCGGCCCGGCGACGGACGAGCCAGAGCCCGGGGGGGACGGCGTGGCGGCGAGAGGTGAACCGCGTCGGCGCGGCGCGCGGGCTGACCGGGCGGCCGAACTGCTCGACGGATTGCGCCCGCCACGGAACGAGGCCGAGGAGCAGCTGGCCCGCACCGTCGCCGCGCTGCGGGCGATGCCGGCGCCGGCGATGTCCCCCGCTGCCCGCGCGCAGACCCGCGCCCTGCTGCTCGGCCCGCAGGCCGCTGCGCCGCCCGGCCTGGGGCTGGGCGTGCCGCCCGCTCGCACCGGCGCCGCGCCGGCGCCGCGGCGGGTGGCCCGCCCGGGCGGGCCGGGCGCCCGGCGGGCGTTGCGCTCCGCCCGACCGGCGCTGATCGGTGCGCTGGCGGCGTCCGTCACCGCTGTCGGCGTCGCGGTGAGCGCCACGCACGCTCTTCCCGGCGAGCTTCTCTACGGCGTCAAGCGGCAGGTCGAGCAGATCCAGGTCAGCCTCGCGGCCAACCGGGTCGACCGCGCCAAGGTCCAGCTCGCCGTCGCCCGCACGCGGATGGACGAGCTCGCCGCGGTGGTGGGCCCGACCGCGACCGCCTCCCGCACCCGATCCGAGCGCGGTGATGCCGCTGGTGCCGGTGACGCCGACGGCCGGCCGGCCGTGACGGGCTCCGCGGACGGCACCGGTGAGGCTGACGGCCACGTCGGCGGCGGCACTGCCGAGCCGTCCCTGGGCGGGCTCGAGTCCCGCGGTGTCCCGCCGGACGGTTCGCCGCCAGAACCGTCGGCGGCCAGCGGCCAGCCCGCTCCGGAGGCCGAGGAGCAGGCCGGCGCGCCGAGTGCGGCGGGCGGGTCGAGTGCGGCGGGCGGGTCGACTCCCCCGGGCTCGTCAGGCACGTCAGACAGGTCGCCCACGGCGAGCGCGCGGCCGGACACCGACAGCCGGCCGCAGGAGATCGGTGGCCGGGAGATCAGCACCGCCACCACGCTGCTGCGCGACTGGTGCGAGGACGCCGCCGCTGGCAGCGAGGTGCTGATCGACGAGGTCCGATCGGGCAACGCCGACGCGTGGCGCACCCTGAACGACTTCGCGGCAGACCAGTCGACCCGCCTGGACGCGCTGCTCGGCGCGTTCCCGGACAGCTCCGCGCCCGAGGTCACCGAGGCGCGCCGCATCATCCGCGAGGTCGCCTCGGTCCTGACCTACACGACCCCGGGCGACGGCAGCGCGGCCCCGCCTGATGACGAGGCCCCGCGCAGCGGCGACCGGGCGCCGGGCTCCTCGAGCGATCCGGAACGACCACAGCCCAGCCCGTCCACGGGTGCGGGTGCGGGTGCGGAAGGCACGGGCGGACAGCCCGGTCCCGGCCGCCCCGCCACCGCGCGCGGCCAGGAACCGGGCGGTGCCCTGCCGATGCCGCCGCGGGCCAGTCCCACGCCGCCCGGCCCGGCCGGCACCCCGCCGGGGGCCCTCGATGTGGCCCGGGACCTCGACCTCGGTCAGGCCCCGGGCGAGGAGCGGCGCGCGGGCGGGGAGCAGGCATCGGCCAGCAGCCCGGCGGCACCCTCGCGGGGGCCGGGGGTCCCCGCCTCCCCGACCGCCACCAGTGACGACCTTCCGGTGATGCCGGACGTGCTCGACTCGCTGCGGATCTTCGAGGCGCCGGCGGAACCCGACCCGTCCGCCGCGGCCGCGCCGCCAGGCCACGACGGCGGTGCGGCCGGCGGGGAGCCGTCCGACGGCGCCACTCTCGCACCGCCGACATCCCCGACGCCGGCGACACCGCCAACGCCGTCAGCCACGGCAGCGGCAGCGGCAACGGCAACAGCAGCGACCACGGGTACACCGCGGTCGACGGAACCCGCGGGCGTTGTCGCCGGGCCCATCACGCCGCCGCCCCCCGGCGCCCCGACACCGGGTGCCGCCGCCACGGCGCCGGCACCCGACGTGCCTCCGGTCAGCTCCGCCGGAGCGGCGCCGGAGGCTTCCGCCCAGGTTCCCTGACGCCACCGGCACGTCGCAGGTGCCGGTGGCCGCTGGTTTCCGTCAGCGGTGGTGGCTGTTCCGGTCGGCGCGGGTCTGCTGCAGCATCTCGGCGACGAGGAAGGCCAGCTCGAGCGCCTGCCCGGTGTTCAGCCGCGGATCGCAGGCGGTCTCGTAACGGCCACCGAGATCCGCCTCGCCGATCTGCTCGGCGCCGCCGAGGCACTCGGTGACGTTCTCGCCGGTCAGCTCGATGTGCAGGCCACCGGGATGCGTTCCGAGCCCCTGGTGCACCTGGAAGAACCCGAACACCTCGTCCAGGACGTCGTCGAAGTGGCGTGTCTTGATCCCGCCGACATCCCGGGTGTTGCCGTGCATGGGGTCGCAGGACCAGACCACGGGATGACCCGCGGCGTTCACCTTGTCGATGATCGCCGGCAGGACGTCCTGGATGCGCTTGGCACCCATCCGCGCGATCAGCGTGAGCCGGCCGGGGATGTGGTCGGGGTTGAGGCGCTCGGTGAGCTCCACGACCTCGTCCGGTGTCGCCGTCGGGCCGATCTTGCAGCCGATCGGGTTGCCGACCCGGGAGAGGAACTCGACGTGCGCACCGCCGAGGTCGCGGGTGCGCTCGCCGATCCAGATCATGTGCGCGGACAGGTCGTAGACCTCGCCGGTCGACTCCTCGGTGCGCGTCAGCGCCCGCTCGTACTCCATGAGCAGGCCCTCGTGGCTGGTGAACATCTCCACGCCGGTCAGCGCCGCCGTGCGGTCGAGGTCGATGCCGCAGGCGGCCATGAACGCCAGTGCGCGCTCGATGTCGACGGCCATCAGCTCGTAGCGGCGGCCGGCGGCCGAGTCGCGCACGAACGCCTTGTTCCACTCGTGGACCTTCGACAGGTCCGCGAAACCACCGGTGGCGAAGGCGCGCACCAGGTTCAGCGCGGCCGCGCTCTGGTGGTAGGCCGCCACCATCCGCTTCGGGTCGGGGCGGCGGGCCTGCGGCGTCGCCGCGATGTCGTTGACGGCGTCACCGCGGTACGACGGCAGGCCCGTGGACGCCTCGATGTCGGCCGACCGGGGCTTGGCGTACTGGCCCGCGATCCGCGCGACCTTCACCACCGGGGTGCTCGCGCCGTACGTCAGCGCGACCGCCATCTGCAGGAGGGTCTTGACCTTGTCACGGATCTTGTCGGCCGTGTTGGCCGCGAAGGTCTCCGCGCAGTCTCCGCCCTGGAGCAGGAAGGCCTCCCCGCGGGCGACCATCGCCAGCCGGTCGGTCAGCGACCGAACCTCGGGCGCGGTCACCAGCGGAGGCAGGCCCGACAGCTCGGCGAACGCCGCCGCCAGTTCCTCCGGGTCGGGCCAGGAGGGCTGCTGCCTGGCCGGCAGGGTCCGCCAGATGTCCAGCTCGTTGCTCACGAGTCACCAGGGTACGACCCCGGCGCCGACATCTCCCGTGGTTTCGTCAGCCGAAGAAGACTTCGGCCTCCGCGTACAGGTGCTCGGGTACCAGCTTGAGCTCGCCGGTGGCCTCGGCGAGCGGCACCCGTTCGACCCTTGTCCCGTGCAGCGCGACCATCGTGCCGAAGTCGCCGTCGTGCACGGCGTCGACGGCGTGCAGGCCGAACCTGGTCGCCAGCCAGCGATCGAAGGCCGTCGGCGTGCCGCCCCGCTGGACGTGCCCGAGGACCGTCGCCCGGGTCTCCCGCCCGGTACGGCCCCGGATCTCGGTCTCGAGCAGCGCGCCGATCCCCTGCAGCCGCTGGTGACCGAAGGCGTCCAGCTCGCCCTCCTTGACCACCGTCGTCCCGGCGATCGGCGTGGCGCCCTCGGCGACGACGATGATCGGCGCGTACCGGGTGGCGAAGCGCTGCTCGACGAAGGCACAGACCTTGTCGATGTCGAACGGCTTCTCCGGGATCAGAATGACGTTGGCGCCGGCCGCCATACCGCTGTGCAGCGCGATCCAGCCGGCGTGGCGGCCCATCACCTCCACCACGAGCACGCGGTGATGGCTCTCCGCCGTCGTGTGCAGCCGGTCGATCGCCTCGGTGGCGATGTTCACCGCGGTGTCGAAGCCGAACGTGTAGTCGGTGGCGGACAGGTCGTTGTCGATCGTCTTCGGCACCCCGACGACCGGAATGCCCTCGGCGTGCAGGCGGGATGCCGCGCCGAGGGTGTCCTCGCCACCGACGGCGATCAGCGCGTCCACGCCCGTGCGTTCCAGGGTCTCGCGCACCCTGGCCGGCCCGTCCGCCGAGGCGTACGGGTTCGTCCGGCTGGAACCGAGGATGGTGCCGCCGCGCGGCAGGATGCCGCGCACCGCGGCGACGTCCAGTGGGACGGTGTCGTTCTCCAGCGGGCCGCGCCAGCCGTCCCGGAATCCGACGAAACTGTGGCCGTAGACGCCCACCCCCTTGCGGACAACGCCGCGGATCACCGCGTTCAGGCCGGGACAGTCACCACCGCCGGTCAGCACACCGATCTTCACGCCCAGGGCCCTCTCTTCCCGAGTCGCCCCCGATCTCTCGCGTTTCCGGCGGAAGCCTAGCCCGCGGACAGCTCCGCTCCGCAACCATTCGCACACTCGGCGTGGTCGATCGGTCGACGGACCGACCAGGCAGCCGGATCGACGGCCAGGCGGGCTGGTCAGGCAGGCAGGCGGGCAGGCAGGCGGGCAGGCAGCCAGGTCAGGCAGGCTGCGTCCCGGCCATGACCCGTGCCCGCAGCGGGACGAGGATCTCCCAGCGGGCCAGGTTGTGCCGGGCGTCGGCGAGGGCGTCGTGCGCGTCGGGCGGGGGCGGCGGCAGCGCCGGGCTGCCGACGTCCTCCCAGAGCTGGCGCAGGTCGTGCGTGAAGCGCGGCATCCGCCGCGGCAGCGCCGGCATCTTCCCGAACAGCTGGCAGAGAGCAACATGGTCGTAGGCGGCGTACCAGGCCCACAGCTCCGGCGCGCCGTCCGTGATCAGGAAGCGGGCCACCTCGTCACGGATCCGCTCCCGCGACATCCAGGCCGGGCTTGACGGTGAGGGCAGCCGGTCCAGAACGTTGCGGCGCACCCAGGGCACCGCGTAGGACGGATCGAACTCCGTGGAGACCGCGTAGAACTCGCGGGCGCCGTCCTCACTGACGATGCCGATGCTCACCAGGTCCAGCCAGTGATGGCCGGCCTCGTCGCGCTCGATGAACTCGGTGTCGTAGAAGAAGCGGGCGCCCACGGGGTCCAGTGTGCTCCGCCGCTCCGGCAGCCCGGCCGGGGCCACCCTCTTCCGGGCCGACCTGCGGGCTTCCCGGCCGACCAGCGGCCTTCCGGAGCGCCGCTGACAGCCGACGGATGTCCGCGGCGGTGGTCAGCGACGGCGCAGGCGCACGAAGACGGGGCCGAGCACCGCCGCCGTCAGCGCGGCGCCCAGCAGTGGAAGGACCAGCAGCAGCAACGGCGGGTCGGCGTCCGCTCCCGCCGCCCCCGGCGCCGCGGCCGGGGTGCCGGCACCGGGAGAACCCGGTCCACCTGTCCCGCCCGCAGCGTCCACCGCGCCAGCCCCACCGGTCGAACCGGTCGAACCGGTCGCACAGTTGACGGCACCGGCCCTCGGCGGGGCCACCGGGGCAGTGCCCTCCGCCGGCACGATCTCGACCCGCACCTCCGCCGCGCCCGCCGCGGCGACCACACAGAGCACACCCGCGCCGGGCGCCGAGGTGACCTGGCCACCGGTCACCCGAGCCTGGTAGCCCGCCGAGTAGTTCCAGCCCGGCACGATGACCGCGGTCGGGGTGCCGGCCGGCAGAGTGCCGCCGCCAGCCCGCACCGGCCGGTAGACCAGCCGGAACACCCCGGCCTCGTCGCTGCCGTACGACGTGGGGACTCCGGCCACCGCGGCCGGGTAGGGCCGGACGATCTCCGCCGGCGGCGTCGCCGCGTCCCGGACCTCGCCGGGCCCGATGCCGGTCGCCGGGCGACCGTCGGCATCCGGGGCGTCATAGAACCAGCCGAGGCTGAACGCGTCGCCGGCGGCGGCCAGCTGCGCGGCCCGCGCCGAGGTGCCGTCCGCCCAGGCGGTGATGTATCCGGCGCCGCCGTTCGCGGCGACCTGCGCGGCCGGGTCGAACGGCGCCTGCTGCCCGACCCACAGGGTGCGGTGCGGGTCGGCGGCCCGCAGGGCGGCGGCGAGATCGCCGGCGGCGGGTGTCGGCGGCACCTCGAAACCGATCAGGCCACCGGTGCTCCGGAACCGTTCCGCCACGCGCCGCAGCCCGGCGGCCAGGTCGGACGTCGACGGCTGGTAGCCCCGGGCGCCGGGCACGATGCTCAGCACGACCGTGAGGCCGTGGTCGGTCAGGCCGGCCACCAGCGCGCCCGCCTGTTCGAGCCCGCCCTGCTCGCGGTCGCCCGCCGGCGGCTGCGCACCGGTGGGCGGGAAGCCGCCGCCGGCGGTCATCGGCAGCTCCAGCCGGGCGGCGGTGAAACCGTAGTCAAGCCAGCGCCGCAGCTCCTCGGCGGTGGGCACGGCCCCGGCCGGCACCGTGACACCCCGGGGCAGCACGACCCGCCCGGCGGCGTCTGTCAGGAAGTTCGCTGTTCTCGACACCGTTCCCGGCGGGACCTCGGCGGCCGTCGTGGACGCCGCGCCGACACGCCCGGCCAGCCCGACGCCCTCTCCGGAAGCGACCAGAAGACCCGCCAGCAGGCCCACCAGCAGCATCGCCGGCCACCTCTTCGGGCGCTCGGCCCAGCGGCCGAACCCGATTCGCGAACCACCAGTCAAGCCGCGCACCGTGCAATAGTGCCGTGCTTCCCCCGAACGGTTCAGACCGCCCTGGGCCCAGCGATCGGGCCTGGCTCCGTCAGCTCCGACCCGGCCCCCCGCGCGGGACCAACCGTGCTGGTCACGGCCTCACGGCCGGGTGACGGGCGCCGGCTCCGGGTCGGTCGGATCCGCGGGGAACGGCTGCTCCGCCCCCGGCCGGGACTCGGCGGCGCCCGGCGGGGACTCCGCTCGGGAGGGCGCTTCGGCGCGGCTCGGCGCATCCGGACGCGCCGGTGAGCCCGGCCGGGCCGGCGGCTCGGCCCGGCCAGGGGACTCCGCCGCGGCCTGCGCCTCGCGGACGGCGGCAAGATCCTCCTTGCGCCGCTGCGCGTACATGTCGACGTACTCCTGGCCGGACAGCGACATCAGCTCGTACATGATCTCGTCCGTCATCGACCGCAGCACGAAGCGGTCGTCGGCCATCCCGGCGTAGCGGCTGAAGTCGAGTGGGCGCCCGATCCGGATCCCGACCCGACGAATGCGCGGGACGTGCCGGCCAAGCGGCTGCACCTCGAACGTACCGATCATGGCAACGGGGATGACAGGCACTCCGGCCTCCAGCGCCATCCGGGCAACGCCGATCTTGCCGCGGTAGAGACGCCCGTCCGGCGAGCGGGTGCCCTCCGGGTAGATACCCAGAAGCTCACCGGAGTCGAGAACCCGGACACCGGTGCGCAGCGCCCCCTCGCTGGCGCGGCCGCCACTGCGGTCGATCGGGACCTGGCCGACCCCCTTGAAGAACTTGCGCTTGCTCCAGCCCTTCAGCCCGACCCCGGTGAAGTAGTCACTCTTCGCGAGGAAGGTGATGCGCCGCGGCACGACCAGCGGCAGGAAGAACGAGTCCAGAAAACTCAGGTGGTTGCTCGCCAGGATCGCCGGCCCGCGGGTGGGCACGTGGTCGAGACCCTCGACCCACGGCCGCCAGAACACCCGTAGCACCGGTGTCAGGATGGCCTTGACGACCCAGTACAACACGCAAGCTCCCAGCTTCGTCGCACCGCCGCACCAGGGACGGCATTCCCGAACGCCCGCGCCCGAACCCACCCGTGCCCACACATCGAGGAACGGGCGCGGCCGGGATGCCCGCGGTGACCATATGGACCCCTCACGACATCGTCCACCACGCGGCACCGACGTCGGAGTGTCATTGTCCGTGGCCGGCACGGCCGGGTGAGCCCGGGTCCGCCCGGCGCCGCCCGAACGTCGCACGACTGCCGCACGAACGCCGCACGACTCCCGCACCGGACGGACACATGAGGAACACACCGGAGGATCGGCTGGTTCGTCCGGGATGATGGAAAAGCGCATGACCATGGCCAGTCGGCCCCCGGCGTGCGAGCATGCGAAGGTCGGTGTCGGTTCCCTCACGACGAGGGGCGCACCGGGCCACCCCTGACGAACCCCGCGGGAGCCGGCCGGCAACCGCCTCGGCAGCACCGAGGGCGCGCGAACCGGCCGGCCGGTCGGCTCACGGGCGATCGGTGGCACGGCGCCCGCCGTCCACCGGAGCACCCGATCGGTGGCCGCGGCGGGTGCGTTGCGGGCGCTCGAGGCGAAGGGAGCGGATGACCATGGCGGGAGTCCCGGCGGCGGCTGTCCTGCCCGGCGCCGAGCCCTTCGACCTGCTCGGCGGGGGTGACGGCAGCACCGGCGTCCTGCTCGTGCACGGTTTCACCGGCTCCCCGCAGAGCATGCGGCTCTGGGGTGATCACCTCGCCGCCGCGGGCCTGCGGGTCCGTTGCCCGCTGCTGCCCGGCCACGGCACCCGCTGGCAGGACATGGCCCGCACCACCTGGCACGACTGGTACGGCGCCGCCGACGCGGCCTTCGGTGAGCTGAGCCGCTCGTGCGAGCGGGTCTTCGTGATGGGCCTGTCGATGGGCGGCACACTGACGCTGCGCCTCGCCGAGGTGCACGGGTCGCGGGTCGCCGGGGTTGTGACCGTCAACGCGAGTCTCGGGACGGACCGGCGGGTGGCTGTCCTGGCCCCGCTGTTGTCCCGGGTGCTGCCGACGGTCCCCGGAGTGACGAACGACATCCGCGCCCCCGGCGTGCGCGAGGTGGGCTATTCCCGGGTCCCGACCCGGGCCTTCGCCTCGCTGCGAGAGCTGTGGGCGGTCACCCGTGCGGATCTCGGGCGGGTCGTCTGCCCCGTCGTGGCCTATCGCAGCACCACCGACCACGTGGTGGAGCCGACCTCCGGGCGCCTGCTGCTGGCGGGGCTGACCGCCGCGCCCGTCGAGGAGCGGCTGCTTCACGACAGCTACCACGTCGCGACACTGGACAACGACAAGGAATCGATCTTCAAGGGCAGCGTGGATTTCGTCACGGCCCGGTCCCGGCCGGACGAGTCCCGTCCCCACGTGCCGGAGTCAGGTGACCATGACTGAGAGCTCCGCTGGATTCGGGTCCCCCGGCGCGGACCCTGACCGGATTCCCGACGAGCCCGCACCGCCCACCGGCGTCCCCACGTCGCCGGCCACCGGCCCGAGCCAGGGCCAGGCCGGCCGGGACGCGCTCACTGCGGGCACCGCCGGCCACTCCGTCGGCGACAGCGGCGACAGCGGCACGGCGGCCGAGACCGACCCGGGTACCGGGGGTACCAGCAGCGCCGGTGGGGCTGCCGGTACCGGTAGCAGCGCCGACCGCGCCGGTGGCGAGGCCGGCGAGGAGTTCGCGCCGGCCCCGGCCGAGCAGTCCCCGGAGTCCGGGCCTGCCGGCGGGGCCGATCACGGGGGTGGCCGGGGCACCGCCCAGGACCCCTCCCCCGCCAGCATGCGCAAACCCCGGTCACCGGCCGCGGACGAGGCCGCCTTCCTGGACCTCGTCGCCCGCTTCGACCAGGATCCGGTGCCCGGCGAGCGGCGCTGGCCGGCGGCCGAGGACATCGACGGGCCGCGGCGCCCGTCGGTCATCATCATCCGGCCGGGCGGGCGACAGCCTGACGGGATGCCTCCCGACGGCAGGCACCTCGTCGACGACGATCCTGCCGAGCGCACCATGCCGCCCGCATCCGCCGGTGGCGCCGGGCCGAACGGCCTGGCCCCGGCCGGTGGGGCCGGCGCTGTCGCTGCGGGCAGCGACAGCGCCGGCGGCCACCCTGCCGACGGATCCGACGGCGACGAGTCCGCCCGCGACCGGGCTGACCGGGCCGGTCGCGGCAGTGGCCAGAGCGAGATCGACCGGCTCGACGACGCCGTGCGGGCCGCGTTCTGGTCGGGAGCGGGCAGCGGCGCCTCGTCACCCACGGCAGATGCGTCCGAAGACGACGAGGACGACCACTACGTCCCACCGCCGGCACCACCGGTCCCGAGGATGCGGCCGGTCACCCGCTGGGCCCTCGGTTCCATCGCGCTGGGGGTGGCCATCCTGGTCGTCCCGTCGCTGATCGGGCTGAGCCAGGCGCGTTCCCGCGACGTCGCGGGTGTGCTGCTCCTCCTCGGCGGCGTGGGAACACTGGTCGTGCGGATGGGTGACCGGCTTCCGACCGACTTCGACGGACCGGACGACGGCGCGGTCGTCTGACCACAACCGGAGGACCGGGCGGGCCGCGGGCTCCGCCCGGGCCGTCGGCATTGCCGAACCAGCGCGGGCTGCCGCGGTGGCGCGGGCACGACGACTGGTGAGATGGCAGGCAGGAAGAAGGGCGGCTCCGTGCATTTCCACGAGCAGGTCGAGGTGCACGGGCACCTCATGGACACCGGCGTGCTGGCGCGGGTGCTGGACGACGTCCTGGCCTACGGCGGCGACTACAAGGTCGACAAGATCGACCTCGGGCGTACCCACGACGACGAGTCCCACGCCGTCATCACCGTCGGCGCGGACACCGTGTCGACGCTGGCGCGGATCCTCATGCGCATCCAGGTCCACGGGGTCAACAAGCTGGTGACCGGCACGGCCGTGACGCGGCCCGCCGACGCGGACGGCGTGTTTCCCGAGGACTTCTACTCGACCACGAACCTGGAGACCGTCGTCCACCTCGACGGCCAGTGGGTGCCCGTCGAGCACCCGGAGATGGACTGCGGGCTCGTCGTCTCCGACGGCCGGGTACGCACCGTCCCGGTGGCCGACGTCCGCGCCGGCGACATGATCGTCTGCGGTGCTGACGGCGTCAAGGTCGTGCTGCCCGTCTCGGACCACTCGTCCCGGCTGCACGGCGAGTTCGCCTCGATGTCGTTCAGCTCCAGCGCAGCCCGGCCGCAGGCGGTGCTCGTCCGCACGGTCGCCCGCCAGATCCGGGAGGTCAAGGCCGAGGGCGCCCAGGTCCTGTGGGTCGCCGGGCGCGCCGTGGTCAGCACCGGCGCCTCCCGGGCACTGACCGCGCTGGTCGAGGCCGGCTACGTGGACGTCCTGTTCGCCGGGAACGCCCTTGCCACCCTCGACCTCGAACGCGCCCTGTTCGGGAGCTCGTTCGGCCTGGGCAGCCCGCACAGCAGGCGGGTGCAGCGCGGCAACGAACAGCACATCCGCACCGTCAACACGATCCGGCGCGCCGGGTCGATCCGGGCCGCGGTCGAGTCCGGGCTGGTGTCCCAGGGCATCATGCACGCGATGGTGAAGGCCGGGAAGTCGTACGTGCTCGTCGGCTCGGTCCGTGACGACGGGCCGCTGCCCGACGTCCACACCGACGTCGTGGCCGGCCAGCGGGCGATGCGGGCGGCGCTGCGCGGCATCGGCTTCACCGTCATGGTGGCCACCACCCTGCACTCGGTCGCGACCGGCAACATCCTGCCCGCGTCGGTGCCGGTGGCCTGCGTCGACATGAACCCGTCCACGGTGGCCGGGCTGACCGACCGCACCTCGGCGCAGGCGCTTGGCGTGGTGGCCGACGCGGGCCTGTTCCTCGAACAGCTCGCCGCCGAGCTGGTCCCCGACTACCACGCCTGACACCCCTGACCGGGCCCGCCCGCCTGACCGGGCCGGGCCGGGCCGCACCCGCTCAGGCCTGCGTGGACGTCCCGCGGGCGAGGTCGGCGGCGCCGACGATGCCGGCGGCCGAGCCCAGGGTGGCCACGACCACGTCGGCCTCCGGGCGGTGGCCGCGGCCCGACAGCGAGGAACGGAACGCGTCGCGGGCCGGGCCCAGCAGCAGCTCCCCCGCGTCCGAGACCCCGCCGCCGATGACGAAGCGGCTGGGGTCGAGGATCGCGGCGAGGCTCGCGAGCCCCTGGCCGAGCCAGCAGCCGACCTGCTGCAGGCAGCCCACCGCAGCCGGGTCGCCGGCCTGCGCGGCGGCCGTGACGTCGGGCCCGCTCAGCTCGTCGACAGTGCGCCCGGCCAGCATCCGCAACGCCGCCTCCGGTGAGGCCGCGGCCACCTCACGGGCGCCCCGGACCAGCGCCCGGCCGCTCGCGTACTGCTCCCAGCAGCCGTCGTTCCCACAGCCGCACCGGTAGCCGCCGGGCATGAACTGCATGTGGCCCATCTCGGCGCCGATCCCGAAGGCGCCGCGGCGTAGCTGCCCGTCCAGGACGATGCCGCCGCCGATACCCGTGCCGACCGTGACACAGATCAGGTCGCTGTGGCCCTGCCCCGCGCCGAACCGGTACTCGGCCCAGGCCATGGCGTTGCCGTCGTTCTCCACCACCACCGGCAGGCCGACACGGCCCGCCAACACGTCCCGCAGCGGCTCGTCCCGCCAGGCGAGGTTGGGGGCGAAGAGAACCGTCGAACGGTCGGCGTCGATCCAGCCGGCGGCACCCACCCCCACCGCCCGAACCTCGTAGGTCTGGCGGAGCTCGGCCACCAGTTCGGCGATGGCGTCGGCGACCTCGGCCGGATCATGGCTCGGGGTGGGTCGCCGCGCGGAGGCCAGCACTTTTCCCTGGTCGTCGACGACACCGGCGGCCACCTTGGTCCCGCCGACGTCCACTCCGATCGCCAGGTCTCCGTCCCCCGCGGGGGCGGTCGCTGACCTGGTGGTCACTGGACTCTCACCTCACATCTATCTTCTGGACGCGGGGCCGGGGCGACCCCGCGGACGTGGCGGGCCGCTCGCCCGACTTTCCTTGTTTTCCCTGTTTTCGTGGTTCTACCGGGATCTGCTCCGGGCCGGCGGAGGTTTCGCCGTCGGACGCCCCCGATCCGGACGCCCCCGATCCGGGCGCGGGCGCCGGGGTGGCGGCCCCCGCCACGTCGGGGGCCGGGGCTCCCGAGCCTGGCTCGTCACTGGCTGCCGGTGCGGCGGCGGCTCGGCGGCGGGCGTCGGCAGCCCAGACCCCCCAGGCAGCGCGGGCGGCAGCCCCCAGCGACACAGCGGCGTCGATCAGATGGCTGGTGACCTCGGCGTGCTCGCCGCGCAGACCCGCGAGCACCCGGCACACCGGGCACGCGCAGCAGGGCCCCTCGTGACCGCTGCCGGCGGGCGTTGCCGTGCCACCGCCGCCCACGCCCTCGTCCGGGTCCGTAGCCGCATCCGCAGCCGCATCCGCAGCGGCGTCGGCGTCGGCGTCGGCGTCGGCGGTCGGCGTGCCCTTCGCGGCGGCCATCCACTCCTGCACCGCGGCTGCCAGAAGCGCGGCCTCCTGGGCGAGCGAGCCGACGACCTCCCGCGCCGGGCCGGGCTCTGCGGGGCCGTTCACGCCCGGACCCAGCGGGCGGGGTCGGGCACGAACGACACCGTGAGCCGGTCCTCGGCGAGGCGCGCGTCGAACACGTCGCACCGGCGCAGTGCCGCGGGAAGCGGGACATGGCGCCGGTCCGCACCGACACTCACGACGAGATCGTCTCCGACACGGGCGAGATCCACCTCGGACCGGTCGACGAACGGCAGCTCGAACGACATCACGTAACCGTCCCCGGCGCGTTCCACCAGGGGGGCCGGGCCCGCCCCGGCGCGGTGGTGGCTGAGCACCGCGGCGGGGTCGCGCCCGCCGTAGGCCGCGGCGCCGAACGCCGCGAGCTCCTCCAGACCGAGCGGCTCACCCGCCCGGTAGGCCGCCACGAGGACTGGCAGCGGGGCGACCACCGTGGCGATCTCGGCCAGCTGTTCGCGGTGCGCCGCGGCCCAACCGGCCCGCCAGGCGTCGCCGCCGTCATGGCCGATGACCCGGTTGACGACCACCGCGTCCACCCCGATGCCGTGCAGCGACAGGCCGCGCAGCGTGCGGCGGGCCTGCGCGAGCGCGGACGTCTCCGGCGTCAGCACCAGCCGCACGCTGGTGACCACGGGATCAGCCAGCAGGGCCCGCATCTCCTGGGCCAGCGCAGCCAGCCCGGACACCGCCTCGTAGGCGGGCCCGGCCATGGCAGCCAGGCGGCCGGCGAACCGGCCGGCCAGCGGTAGCGGCAGCACCGGCCGCATCCACCGGGCGAGCGCGCCGTCGGGAGGACCGAGCCGGCGACAGCCCCAGGCGAGCGTCTCCGGGCTTGCCAGCAGGCGCAGGGCCGCGCTGGCCGGGCCGGCGTCCACGACGACCACGTCGTAGCGGTCGGCTCTGATCAGGTCACGCAGCTCCAGCAGGGTGAGCGCCTCCAGCGCGCCGGGCAGCCGCAGCAGCTCCTCGACCTCCAGGATGTCGATCCCGGGCCCGGGCGCCCCGGTGGTGATCAGCGCGCGGACCTGCGGCCAGCGCTCGGCGAACGCGTGCCGCAGGTCGGTCTGGAGCGCGAAGAGGCCGGGCTCCAGCTCGACCTCCGCCGGGCCGAGCGGATGGTCGAGGACGCCGGTGAGGCCGGCGGCGGGGTCCACCGAGACCACCAGGGTCCGATGGCCACGCTGGGCTGCGAGGGTGGCGGTCGCCGCGGCGACTGTCGTGGTCCCGCCCCCACCCTTGCCCGTCAGGAGCACACACCGCACTGAACAGTCAGCTCTCGACGAGCTTCTCGACGTGCTTCTTGAGGTCCTTCAGCGCCGCGTCCACGATGCCGCCCTGGACCTTGCGGCGGAGCAGGGCCGGAATCTTGACCTTCAGCTCCACCGTGAGCTCGTAGGTGACCTCGGTACGGCCGTCGCCGAGGTCACGCAGCAGGTAGCTGCCGTCCTGGGCGGACATCGCCTGGCCGGAGACGAGGCTCCAGCTGACCTGCTCGTCGCCCTTCCAGGTGTACTCGTTGACGAACTCGTCCTTCATGACGACCGCGTTGATCCGGAACCGGGCCTGGCGCGGGCGCCCGTCCGGCCCGACCTCCAGGATCTCCGCCTCCTCGATCTGCCCGACCCAGGTCGGGTAGGCGGCAAGGTCGGCGATCGTTCCCATGACGACGGCCGGCCGGGCATCGATGACGATCGACGACTGCGCGTGGTCCACCATGAACCGTCCGCACCTCCACATCTCATCGCCCCGGCGGGACCGGCGGATCCGGTCATGGGGCCACTGGCGCCGGCGCAGGGCGCCGGCCGACCTGTGCGGCCGACCCGCGCCCTGGGGCGCAGGACGAATGCCCGATCGATCGTTGAGGCTACCGGAACGGAAGTGCCACGCCGGGTGTCTTACCACTCGAGGACGTACGGCGTGCCCCGCGCGTTGAAATGCCCGACGTTGACACAGCGCGTGGTGCCGATCTCCAGCTCGGCGACCAGGGGCTGGTGCACGTGGCCGAACAGCACGTACTGTGGCCGCGTGGCGTGGATGGCCTCCAGTACCGCCTCGCTGCCACGTTCGAACCGCTGGGCGACGGTGTCGTACACCAGCTCCGGCACGTGCGGCGGAATGTGGCAGCACAGGACGTCCACCGCGCCGACGGCCGCCACCTTGGCCGCGTAGGCGTCGTCGTCGATCTCGAACGGGGTGTTCATCGGCGTCCGCAGGCCGCCGCCGACGAACCCGAAGGTCCGGCCGCCGATCTCGACGGTCTGGCCGTCCAGCAGGCGCAGTCCCTCGCGCAGGAAGTCGGGGTAGAGGTCCGGCCGGTCCACGTTGCCGTACGTCAGATAGGTCGGCGTCGGGAACGCCGCGAACATGGCGGCGTACTGGCGCCGCACGGCAGCCTCCACGATGTCGGCACGATCGCCGTCGAGGCTGCCCCAGAGCTTGCGGGACCATTCCCGCGCCTCGTCGAAACGCTGCTCCGTCCGCAGGCTGATCATGCGGCCCACGGCCTCGGCCCCGAACAGGTCGCCCATGATCCCGCGGCCGTGGTCACGGTAGTCGATGAACAAAATAAGATCACCGAGGCATATGAAAGCATCGGCTCCTGCCGCTGCGCCGGGAAGCGCGTCCGACCTCCCGTGGACGTCGCTCACCACATGCACCCGCACTCCAGAGAGCTTAGGCGAGCGGCCTTCACCGGGAGCATCCGCGCCTGCCGGGCGAACACGGCACCCGGTCTGCTTCGCCGGGAACTGCCCGAAATCCGGAACGACCAATGACTCGCCGTGGCGGCGCTCACAGGCTAACGTCACGGGACCCACTGTCGTCACATGACAGAAAACCGGGCCCTCGATCCTCACCCCGACCGGCAACCGCAGGCGGAGTCCCCGGCCAGACGGCCCTGCCATCGAAGGAGTTCCCGTGCGCGAGTACACCTCTCCCGCCCTGGTCACGGTGGCGGATGACAGGACGCTCAGCGATGACGTCTTCGCCAACGCGGACCGCGTCCCGGACAAGGTCATCGTCCGTTACAAGTCCGGCGACGGGTACGCCGACCTGACGGCGCGCGAGTTCCGCGACCTCGTCGTCCGGACCGCCGCCGGGCTGGTGGCCCTGGGCGTGGGCCCCGGCGACCGCTTCGCGATCATGAGCCGCACCCGGTACGAGTGGACGGTGCTCGACTACGCGGGCTGGGTCGCGGGCGCGGTCAGCGTTCCGATCTACGAGACGTCGAGTCCCGACCAGATCGAGTGGATCATCTCCGACTCGGAGTCCGTCCTCGTCATCTGCGAGTCGGAGGAGCACGCCGCGCGGATCGCCCAGGTGCGCGACCGCGTGCCCTCGCTGCGCGAGGTTCTCGTCATCGACGGCGGCGCGCTGGAGACCCTCGCCGAGGCCGGGGGGCAGGCGGGCATCGGGGTGGACGAGCTCGCG
The DNA here is from genome assembly GCF_041008525.1 of Parafrankia sp. FMc2. Classification (NCBI taxonomy): domain Bacteria; kingdom Bacillati; phylum Actinomycetota; class Actinomycetes; order Frankiales; family Frankiaceae; genus Parafrankia; species Parafrankia sp. FMc2. Next base: position 67,179 of record NZ_JBFLUG010000008.1, read on the forward strand.
GCCGCCCGGGCCGACGTCACCGCGGCGAGCATCGCCACGATCATCTACACCTCGGGAACGACCGGGCGCCCCAAGGGCTGCGAGCTGTCCCACCGCGCGCTGCTGTTCAACGCGCTGGCCGGCGCGGCGACAACGCCGGAGCACTTCACCGAGGACGCCTCGACCCTGATGTTCCTGCCACTGGCCCACGTGCTCGCGCGGACCATGCAGTGCATGATCATCAACAACGCGCGGTGCATCGCCTACACGCCGGACACCAACACGCTGCTGGCCGACCTCGCGCTGGTCCAGCCGACCTTCATCCTGGCGGTGCCCCGGGTGTTCGAGAAGGTGTACGCCGGCGCACGGGCCAAGGCCCACGCCGACGGCAAGGGCCGGATCTTCGACGCCGCCGAGGCCACCGCGGTCGCCTACAGCCAGGCCCTCGACCAGGGCGGCCCCGGCCTCGCCCTCCGGCTGCGGCACGCGCTGTTCAGCCGGCTCGTCTACACGAAGCTGCGGTCCGCCCTGGGCGGCAACATCACCCACGGCATCAGCGGCGGCGCCCCGCTGAGCGTCCACCTGGGCCATTTCTTCCGGGGCATCGGCTTCTTCATCCTGGAGGGCTACGGGCTGACCGAGTCCACCGCGGGGGCGACGGTGAACCGGCCGGACTCGATGAAGATCGGAACGGTCGGCCAGCCGCTGCCCGGGGTCACCGTGCGCATCGCCGACGACGGCGAGGTGCTGATCCGGGGCGATCTGGTCCTCAGCGGCTACCGCAACAACGAGACCGCCGCCAAGGAGGCGATCGACTCCGACGGCTTCCTGCGCACCGGAGACCTCGGCTCCCTCGACGAGACCGGGCACCTGCGCATCACCGGGCGCAAGAAGGAGATCCTGGTGACCGCGGGCGGCAAGAACGTCGCACCCGCCCCGCTGGAGCAGCGGATCGGGCAGCACCCGCTGGTCGGGCAGGCGATGCTCGTCGGTGACCGGCGGCCCTTCATCGCCGCGCTGATCACCCTCGACCCGGATGCGCTCGCCGCCTGGCTGAAGGAGAAGGGCCGCCCCGCCGGGACCACCGCGGCCAGCCTGGCGGACGACCCCGAGCTGCGGGCCGCGATCCAGCGGGCCGTCGACGCCGCGAACGCCATGGTCTCCCACGCCGAGGCGGTCAAGAAGTTCGAGATCCTGCCGCACGACTTCACCATCGAAGGCGGCGAGCTGACCCCGAGCCTGAAGGTCCGGCGCAACGTGGTCCTCGAGCGCTACGCGGAGACGGTGGAGAGCCTCTACGCCGCGCCCCGCGTGACCGCGTGACCGCCTGACCTCTCGTCGCCGGGGCGCCGCCCCGGACGGAGCAGCGCCGCGGGCGCCGGCGCGCTCAGCCCCGCAGGATGTCGCGCAGTTCTCCGGCCAGGACGTCCCAGCGCCAGCGCAGCTCCACCCAGGCCCGGCCGGCCGTGCCCATCGAGCGGGCACGATCCGGGTCGGCGAGCAGGTCGCCGACCGCGCGGACGAGCGCGTGCAGGTCCCGCCCGTCGACCACCACACCGGTCCGCTGGTCGAGGACCGCGTCCGGCGCGCCGCCGCTGCGGCCGGCAACGACCGGCAGGCCTGTCGCCGACGCCTCCAGGAACACGATTCCCAGGCCCTCCACCTCCAGCCCCGCCCGGCGGTTGCGGCACGGCATGGCGAACACGTCACCGGCCGCGTAGTGGGCCGGCAGTTCCTCCCAGGGCACCGAACCGGTCAGCACCACGTGGTCGGCGACGTCGTTCTCCCGGACGAGCCTGGTGAGCTCCTGCCGGTACGGGCCACCGCCCACCAGGAGCAGCGCGGTCTCCGGGACCCGGCGGCGCAGTGCCGGCAGCGCCCGGATCAGCATGTCCTGCCCCTTGCGGGGAACCAGCCGGCTCACGCAGACGACCACCGGACGGCCATCGAGCCCGTAGCGCTTCCGGATCTCGTCGCGACCGTCACCGGGACGGAACAACGACGGGTCGACGCCGCTGGGCAGCCGGGCCAGGTCGGGCCGAGGCCCGAGGGCCGGCGCGAGACGGATCCGGGTGTAGTCCGTCAGATAGGTGACAGCGTCCGTCGTGGCCCCGATACGGCGCAGCACCTGCCGAGCCCCGGGCAGTGCGGCCCACCCCACCTCGTGGCCGTGCGTGCTGGCCACCACCCGACGGGCCGGCATCTCCCGGCGCAGCCGCGCTCCCAACAGGCCGAGCGGCGCCGCCGCACCGAACCACAGGGTGTCGCACCGTTCCGCCCGGGCGATCTCGCGGGCCCGGCGGAACACGTCCCGCGTGGGCAGCATGAGCGACGTCGGATGCCGCACCACCGGGAAGGGCGCTGCGGCATCGAACTCGGCGGCGCCGCGCCAGGCGGGCGCGTACACGACGATCTCGTCGGACGGCAGTCGCGAGGCGAAGTTGTGCACATACGCCTGGATCCCACCCGGACGGGGCGGAAAATCGTTGGTCACAGCGAGCACACGCACGCAGCCATGCTCCCGCATGGCCCGGACGAGGCCACGGCTGGGACGCGCACCACCTCCCATCGGCACCGGCGGGGTATGCCTGGCGACGCCTCGCCGTACCCGGCTGCGCACACAGCGCGCTCCCCGCCGCGCCCGCAACACCCAGCGGACTGTCAGCGACCCACCCCTGGAGCCGCGTGTGTGCGGACCGGCACGACTCAGGCGGCTCGGAAACGGCGCGGCATGCGAATCAGCCCGGCGGCGGCGAGGACCTCGAGCGCCCGGCGCTCGTCGTCATCCCAGTCCGCCGTGGTGTGCGGCGCCGCCAACAGGAAACTCACCACGCAGTCCTCGCAGGCGGCGCTGCTCCGGGCCTCACACGTCTCACAGTCGATCAGCATCGTGCTCACCTCTCGTCCTTCACCCACCCGAGGCCACCGGTGCCCACAGGGGCCCGCCGGTCGCGGTGGAACCGGACACCAGTTCGACACCGGTCACGCTAGGAGAGGGGTACGACAGTTTCTGGCCCACCGGAACCGGAATCACCGGGACCGGCCGCGCCCGGACCGCCGAGGCCGCAGCCGCGGGCCTGCGGTCTACCTGTCCAGCCTGGACAGCATGGCGTCCGAGGAGACCGTGCGGGCGCCCAGCGAGGCGCAGTTCTCGGCCACCTCGCGGTCGGAGGTCACGACGGCCACCGGCCGCCCTGGCGGCTCGGCGCGGACGAGACGTCTGATCTCGTCGTCGGCCAGCTCGCCGGCCTGGCTGAAGACGACCCGCACCCCGCGCGGCATCGCGACTCCGACCGGCCGGGCGACGACCGCCGTCGCGTCGAAGACGACCGTGACCTCGGTGTCGAGGGCTCGGCCCGCCAGCGCGCCGAGCCCGGCGAGCAGTCGCGCCCGCTGTGCCTGCAGCGTCAGGGCGCCGTAGCCACGCTTGGTCACGTTGTAGCCGTCGATGATCAGGTGCAGGCCCGGGACAGCCAGGACGTCGTCGATGATCGCCGGATCATCGTCGGCGCGCCCTCTCCCGCCGACCCCGGAGAACGGGTCGAAGCCGCGGTCGTTCTCCGGCCTGCTGATCAGATCGGCGGGCCGTGCGACCGTCGTCGGCAGGGAGAGCTCGCGGCGGACACCGTTCGCCGCCGCCATCAACGTGTCGAGCAGCACCCGCAGTCGCGCCTCGTCCATGCTGCGGGAGTCCCGGTTGTCCCGGCGGGTCGCGGACGCCGCGGCCTCCAGCTCGTGCACCCGCGCGCGCAGCCGCTTGGCTTCGGCCCCGCTGTCCCGCGCGGCCTGCGCGGCGATGTCCCGCGCGGTCTCCGCGGCGACGCTGATCTCGCGGGCGGCGATCTCGGCCCGCCGCACGCGGTCCCCCGAGGCCCGCAGTCGGCGGCGGGCCTCCTCCGCCTCGGTGCGGGCCTCGTCGAGCTGGGCGCGCAGCTGCTCCTGCTCGGTGCGGGCGAGCCGCCGGACGGCCTCGATCTGCTCCTGCAGCCGGCTGATCTCCCGGGTGGCCTCGTCCATCCGCGCCGAGGACACCTCCTGCGCGGACGAGCGCGCGGCCTCCTCCACGAGCGCGGCCCAGTCGGGCAGACGAAGGATGTAGGCGATCGCGGCCATCTGGGCCGGGGGGGCGGCCGGGGGCGGGCCGTCCGGCGCGGTGATGGCGGCGACAAGGTCCGGGTTCGTCCGGCGGACCCACTCGGCGACCCGACCGCGGAAGTGCGCGTCCTGCTCGATGGCGGCAGCGAGCGGCACGGCACCCAGCCGGGCGCGGCGCGATGCCTTGAAACGACGGACAGCGACCAGACTGGCCGGCACCACAGCGTCAGCGAGCTCGGCCAGTGCCTCCGCTGCGTACACGACGACCTGGGACCGCACGTCGGCAGGAAGCGTCTCGGTCATCGGGGCGACCCGGCCAGCCGCGCGCCGCGGATCGCCCTGGGCCGACGCGGGCGTCGGGGCGGGACCACAGGCACGGGAAACTCCGGAACGAGCGACGACAGCGACGGTCCAGAGTATCGGTCGACCCGTCCGGGCCACTCAGACGCCTTCCCCGCAGCCCACTCCGGCCAGCCGGACGGCAGGCCGGACGGCAGCAGGAACGCCGTGGGGCACGGCCGGGAACACGGCCGGGAACCAGGCGGTGACCAGGACGGTCCGCCGCTCACCGAACGCCTCGGGAGAACGACGGGCGGCACCGGGTGGAATGTCATTCGGACCGACCTCGGCACGATCCTCGGCAATCGGAACCAGGCCATCGGGCTGGATGCATGCACCTGGCATCACCGTCAACGCTGTCATCGCCCGCCGCGCCCGACATCTGCGCGAGCCCGGAATCCTCAACGGAAAGACACCCATTGTGGCCGGCGATATCCGACTTATGTAACCTCGCCGTGTTTATCGTGTGCTCCGCCCGTAGGAAGCGCGGCGGGGGCTGTCGAGAGGACCTCCGTGACCGACCAGACCCCCCCTGGCCACCCCCCGCCCGGTCAGGACAACCAGGAGACCTGGCGAGCGCCCAACAGTTCGTGGCAACAGCCGCCGGCCTCGGAGAGCCCGGCAGGCGGCGGATCAGCCACGCCGCCGCCCGCGCCGACTCCGCAGTGGCCCACCCCGGGCGGGACGCCGGCCCCGGGGCAGCAGGGGGACGGCGGCGGGTGGCCTTCCACCACCCCCGCGGCTTCCTGGGGTACTCCGCCCGCCGCCGGAACGTCGCCGGAGAGCTCATGGCCGGGCGCCGGGCAGCAGCCCCAGCAGCAGTGGCCCCAGCAGGGCGCCGACACGCCGTGGGGCCAGCAGGGCACCGGGTGGCAGCAGCCCGCCGGCCAGCAGGGCCAGGCCGGCAGCGGCTGGCCGACCCCCGCGGCGCCGGGACAGCAGGGCACCGGCTGGCAGCAGGCCCAGGGCGGCTACTCGGGCCAGTACCCGCCCCAGGGCTACCCTCAGGCAGCGCAGCCGGGCTACCAGCAGCCCGGCTACCAGCAGGGGTTCCCCGAGCAGCAGCCCGGAGGCTGGCCGCAGCCGGGCGGTACGCCGCCGGGCAACCGGCGCAACCCAGCCATGATCATCGTTCCGCTGGCGGTGGTCGCCGCCATCGTCCTCGGCGTCATCATCGCGCTCTCCGTGGGCGGCGGTGACGATCCGGAGTCGACCGCCGCCGGCTCCACCCTCGATCCGCGGGCCGCCCCGACCGGCCCCGCCCTCCCCGGCGTGACGACGCTTCCGGGCGGCTCGGCCCCGACGCAGCCCGCGGCCGGGGCCCAGCAGCCCGGGGCGCCCGAGGGCTGTGTGCCGGTCACCCCGGCGGGCCCGCCGCCCGCGGGAGTGGCGGGCATCGGCGGAGCCGGGACCGTCACGGGCAACGCGCGGTCGTCGGTGAGCGACTTCGAGGCCAAGGTCACCCTGAACTCGATCTGCAGCTCGACCGGCCGCGTCGAGGAGTACGGCGAGCCGCCGAGCCGCGGCGCCTTCTACGTCGTGAACGTCACCGTCGAGGTGTCCCGGGGCGAGACGTCGGCGGCGCCGTCGGACTTCTACGTCCAGACGGAGGACGGCAGCCGCTACGACGGCGAGTTCACCTCGGTGGAGCCCGATCTGTACACCAGCGATGTCAAGGCGGGGCAGAAGGTGACCGGCAACGTGGTCATCGACGCGCCGGCCGGCCATCACAAGCTGAACTGGGAGCCGCTGTTCGCAGTGGCACCCGCGACGTTCCAGTTCTGACAGCGGGATCCGCCCGGCCGGCGGCCCGGGCACGGTCGTTCTGACCGCGGCCGGGCCGCCGGCGGCCCGCCCCACACGGCCCGCCCGCCCCACCCCGCGCCAACCGGTCTGCCCCGCTCCACGGCGGGCAGTGGCCGCTCAGGTCACGTGCCCGCCGGCGCGGACAGCGCCGCGCGCAGGCGCTCGGCGACGTCGTCCATCATGGCCGGGTCCGGACTGCTGTCGGCCAGCGCGAAGCTCAGCTGCGACTCCGCCTCGATCGGCACGAGATGAATGTGGGTGTGCGGCACCTCCAGGCCCGCGAGCATCGCCGCCACCCGGCGGGGCCGGAAGACCGCGTCGATGGCCCGCCCCACGGTCGCGGCTGCGCTCCACACCGCGCTGAGCACCTCGTCGGGCAGGTCGATCCAGTGGTCGACCTCCAGGCGCGGGACCACGAGGGTGTGACCGGGCCGGATGGGCGCGACGGTCAGGAAGGCGACACTGGTCTCGTCCTCGTACACGATGCGACCGGGCAGCTCGCCATTGATGATCCGGGTGAAGACACTGGCCATAACGGGACCCTACCGAGATCGCCACGGGCGCACGCGGAGGTCGTCAGGCCGGGAGGCCACCCAACAGTCCAGGAACAAATCGGCGGAATCATGACCAATTCTTGACAAACAGGCACGACAGGTCGCGATCCTCTGCCGTAGGACACGCCGGAGACACACCGATGCGCCAACGAACCCGGCGATACGGAATGATGCTTCAGGTGGCCAGGTTTGAGACGAACGGCATCAGGGTCGCTCGAATCAGTGTTGACTGCACCGACGTGGGAGTCATGGTCCGTTTCTGGGCCGCCGCGCTGGGTTACGAGATCTCCGAGCAGGCCGGCGATGCCGCATTGCTCCGCCACCCCGCCGGCGCCGGGCCGAAGCTGCTGCTGCGCCGACGGGCCCGGCCGCGGCCGGCGCGATGGGCGGGCCGCCGGGGCAGCCGCCGGGAGGAGCGGGCGGAGGAGGACGAGGAGAGCCCCAACCGCCTGCACCTGGAGCTGTACGCCGTCGACGCCGAGCGGGTCATCGGCTGGCTCGCCTCACTGGGCGCCCAGCAGCTGGCCCGCTACGAGGCACACGGGGAGACCGGCTACGTTCTGCGCGACCCGGAGGGCAACGAGTTCCGGGTGATGAACGCGGGGCCCACCGCCTTCGCCCGCCCCTTCTCCTGAGCTGCGCGTATCGGCGTATCGGCGAGCAGACCTGTCGTACCCGCCCCCTAGGGTGTGGCCGGTGCGTCCCGTCCCCTCCAGTACCACCTCGGCCGGCACCACCGTCGCCGGCACCAGTCCCGCTCGTGCCGGTGGCCCGCCGCGCCAGGCGAGCCTGGCGGAGCTCGGTCGCCCGCTGTCCGACCTGACCTTCGTCGTCGTCGACCTGGAGACCACCGGCGGTTCGCCGGCGACGGCGGAGATCACCGAGATCGGCGCCGTGAAGGTGCGGGGCGGCCAGGTCCTGGGCGAGATGTCGACCCTGGTCCGGGCGTCCGGCCCCGTGCCGGCGGTGGTCTCGGTGCTCACCGGCATCACCGACGTCATGCTGGCCACCGCGCCCGCGCTGGACGAGGTCATGCCCACCTTCCTGGAGTTCTCCCGGGGCGCGGTGCTCGTCGCCCACAACGCGCCGTTCGATCTCGGCTTCCTGCGCGCGGCGGCGACGGCGTGCGGCTACCCCGTCCCCGCCTGGGAGCACCTCGACACGGTGCGGATCGCCCGCCGGGTGGTGACCCGCGACGAGGCTCCGGACAACCGGCTGGAGTCGCTGGCGATGCTGTTCGGGAGCGCCACCCGGCCGACGCACCGGGCGCTCGCCGACGCCAGGGCGACGGTCGACGTCCTGCACGGGCTGTTCGAGCGGCTCGGCAACCTGGGCGTCACCACGATCGAGGATCTGCGGGAGTACAGCGCGCGGGTCTCCCCCGCCCAGCGGCGCAAGCGGCACCTCGCCGACGGGCTGCCCACCGGGCCCGGCGTCTACGTGTTCCGGGACGGAACGGGCCGGGCACTCTACGTCGGAACGTCGCGGTCGGTGCGGTCCCGGGTGCGGACCTACTTCACCGCAAGCGAGCCCCGCACCCGGATGGCGGAGATGGTCGCGGCCGCGGAGCGGGTCGACGCGATCGGCTGCGCACACCCGCTGGAGGCGGAGGTCCGCGAGCTCCGGCTGATCGCCGAGTACAAGCCGCCCTACAACCGGCGTTCCCGCCACCCCGAGCGAGCCGTCTACCTGCGGCTCACCGACGAGCCGTACCCGCGGCTGTCCCGCGTGCGGTCCGTCGGCGACGGCGTGGCGTTCCTGGGCCCCTTCGGCAGTACCCGGGCGGCGCAGGAGGCGGAGACCGCGCTGTTGGAGGCCGTCCCGCTGCGCCAGTGCAGTACCCGGATCTCGCCCCGCCGGCCGACGGCCGCCTGCGTGCTGGCCGACCTCGGCCGCTGCGGCGCGCCCTGCGACGGGCGGCAGAGCGGGCCGGAGTACGCCGAGGTCGCCGAGCTGGCCCGCCAGGCGATGACAGGTGACCCGCGGCCGGTCCAGGAGGCGCTGGAGGGGCGCATCGCGCACCTGGCGGCCGACCAGCGGTACGAGGAGGCCGCCGAGGTGCGCGACCGGCTGGCCGCCTACCTGCGTGCCGCGGCGCGGCGGCAGCGCCTCGTCGCGCTCACCACCGTTCCGGAGATGGTGGCCGCGGCGCCGACCACCGACGCCGGGTGGGACCTGTCGGTGATCCGCCGCGGGCGGCTCGTCTCCGCGGCCTCGGTGCCGCGCGGCATCGACCCCCGGCCCTGGGTCGACGCGGTGGTGGCGAGCGCGGAGACGGTACGGCCCGTGCCGGGGCCGACTCCCTGCGCCTCGGTGGAGGAGACCGAGCGGATCGGCCGGTGGCTCACCGGGCCCGGGGTCCGGCTGGTCCGGTTGGAGGGTGAGTGGAGCTGGCCGGCACATGGGGCGATCCGCGCGGCGAAGCGCTTCGGAGCCTCACCCGCCTGAAGGCCGCGGACATGACGAAGGGCCGCTCCCGACGGTCGTCGGGAGCGGCCCTTCGGAGGCCTCGTGCGCGTTCCGGCTCCTCCGAGCTCCGGAGCCGCCCGCGGCAGGCGGAACAGCTCCGGGTGACCCGGCGGTCAGTGCCCAGCGACCAGCTGGTGCACGGCGGTCAGTGCTTGGAACCACCGCCCACCGGAGCGTCGCCTGCCGGCTTCTCGGTCTCCTCGGTGAAGAAACCGCCGACGGCCTTGCCGGCACGATGCGCCAGGCCCTTGCCGTGGCCTCCGTCCGCAGCGCCGGCCGGCAACGGGATCCGGTCGGTCGGGACCTGCGGGTAGTCGGAGACCGGCGGCGGCTTCGGCCGGTGGTCCTCCACGAACTCGCCGTTGGCGAGCTGGCGGATGATGCCGGTCTCGATGCCGTGATGCGCGATCTCGGCGTCCCGCTCGTTGAGCGAGATGCACAGCCGCTTGGTGACGACGTAGGCGATCGGCGGGACGACGATGAGCCCGATCCGGCCCGCCCAGGTCATCGCGTTCAGCGAGATGCTGAACGTGTGGGCGATGATGTCGTTACCACCCGATATGAACAGCACCAGGTAGAAGCTGAGGCTCATCGCGCCGATCGCGGTGCGGGTCGGGGCCTCCCGCGGGCGCTGGAGCAGGTTGTGCGAGGCCCTGTCCCCGGTGAACTTCGCCTCCAGGAACGGGTAGAGCGCCGCCAGTGTGAACAGCACGCCGGGCAGCACCGCCGTCGGCCAGAGCACCGCCGGGATGGTGTGCCCGAGGCCCCTGAACTCCCACGGCGGCATGAGCCGGGTGGACCCGTCCAGGAAGCCGATGTACCAGTCGGGCTGGGACGCCGAGCTGACCTTGGCCGGGTCGTACGGGCCGAACGTCCAGATCGGGTTGATCTGGGCGAGACCGCCGAGCAGGGCCAGCACCGCGAAGGTCAGCATGAAGAAGCCGCCGGACTTCACGGCGAACACCGGGAAGACGCGGTGACCGACCACGTTGTGCTCGGTCTTGCCCGGGCCGGGGAAGTCGGTGTGCTTCTGGTGCCACAGGATGCCCAGGTGCGCCCCGATCAGCGCCAGCAGGATGCCCGGCACGAGCAGGATGTGCACCACGTACAGCCGTGGGATGAAGTTCTCCCCGGGGAACTCCCCGTTGAACACCAGGAACGACGTCCAGGTGCCGATCACCGGGATCGACTGGGCGATGGAGGCGGCGATCCGCAGGCCGGTGCCGGAGAGCAGGTCGTCCGGCAGAGAGTAGCCGGCGAAACCCTCGACCAGCGCGAGCATCAGCAGGACGATGCCGATCAGCCAGTTGACCTCACGCGGCTTGCGGAAGGCACCGGTGAAGAACACCCGCATCATGTGGGCGATGATCGACGCGACGAAGACCAGCGCGGCCCAGTGGTGGATCTGGCGGAAGACCAGTCCGGCCCGGGTGTCGAAGCTGATGTCCAGCGTCGACGCGTACGCACGGCTCATCTCCACGCCCTTGAGCGGGACGTAGGAGCCGTTGTAGATGATCTCGACGTTCGACGGGTCGAAGAAGAGCGTCAGGTAGATCCCGGTGAGCAGCAGGATCATGAAGCTGTAGAGCGCGATCTCACCGATCAGGAAGGACCAGTGGTCCGGGAACACCTTGTTGAAGTTCCGGCGGATCGCGCCCTGCGTCCCGAACCGGTCGTCGATGGCCCGGTTGACCTTGCGGGCCGGAGTCGGCCGCTTCTGGAACTTCGGTACGGGTGCCGATGCGGTGGTCATGAGCGCTCCCAGAACGCGGCGCCGACGGGCTCGGTGTAGTCCCCGTCACGGGCGATGAAGTAGCCCTCGTCATCCACCGCGATGGCGAGCTGCGGCAGCGACCGGCTCGCCGGCCCGAAGATCGCCCGACACCCGTCAGGCACGTCGAACACCGACTGGTGGCAGGGGCAGAGCAGGTGGTGCGTCTGCTGCTCGTAGAGGCTGACGGGGCAACCCGCGTGCGTGCAGATCTTCGAGTAGGCGACGTGCCCGTCGACAGCCCAGTTCTCGCGGCCCTGGCGCGGCTTGTTCACGCCGGGCTCCAGGCGGATGAGGATCGTGGTGCTGTCCGCCTTGCTGTGCAGGTCCAGCTTCGGCTCGTAGGAGAGGCTGCCGTCCGCCTCCTTCACCGGGATGGCCGGGAGCACGGTCTCGATCCCGCCGATCGCGATGTCGCCGAGCTTGACATAGCGGCCCTGCAGGTTGACGAGGCGAGCGCCCTTGACCCAGTGCGTGTGGTCGAGCTTCTTGCCGGGCTTGCTGTTGGTGAGGTTGAGCAGCGGCACCACCACCAGTCCGCCGAGGATCGTGCCGGCGGCGAGCAGGCTGCGCCGCAGCAACGGGTACCTGGCGAGGCCGGTGTCGGCGAAGCCGAGCGCGACCTCCTCCTCGGTGACCGCGATCTCCTCCTGCGGGGAGGTGAACTCGTGCCGCTCCTGCACCGCCTGCTCGTGCGGCATCAGGCGCTTCGCCCAGAGGATCATGCCGACCCCGAGGCCACCGACCGCCAGCCCGAGCGCGCTGCCCATGGCGGGCGTGTAGTACTGCGCGTGCTTGTCGCCGACGAAGTTGGTGATGATGAAGCCCACCGTGCCGACGATCGAGATGGTGAACCAGAAGGCGATGAGCCGCTCGGCGCGCCGGGCGGCCCGCCGGTCGTACTCGGCGGTGTGCGGCGCGCGGGGGGTGACTCCCCCGCCGCCGCCAGCACCCTGCGCCGTGGCGGTGGCGGACCGCATGACCGACGTCTCCGGGGTCTGGGAGGAGTCGGTCGGGTTCGGTGGGGTTCCGAGCACCTCGGAGCCGCCGTGGCCCGCGGTGACATCCGGACCACCGGCACGGGGGTCGGAGTCGTCCTTCGGGCGCCCCGAGGTGTCGACGGGGTGCTTCGTCCTCTTGAAAATGCTGCTCATCGAATCCTGGTCTGCCTTGTCGGCCGGTTCTCCCTGGTAGCCGGCGTAATGCATGCGCCGTTGCGGCGAGTCCGGCGTCAGGTCGTCGCCGTCCGCGGCCGCTGGCCCGTTCGGGCCCTTCTCGGCGCTCACAGCTTCTGCCTCGCGCCGATCCAGAGGCAGACGCCGAGCAGCGCGCCGAGACCGATCACGATCGCGACCAGACCCTCGGGAACCGGGCCGTACTTGCCGATCGAGGCGCCACCGGGTGCGGGCGCGTCCTGGAGGTGACGGACGTACGCGGCAACCGCGACGGCCTCCTCCTCGTTGATCTGGCCCGGCCCGAAGACCGGCATCGACTCCGGCCCGGTCCGCATCGCCTCGACGACCTGGTCGGCGGTCGCCTGGCTGAGTGACGGCGCGAACTTGCCGTAGGTCAGCGGCGCACCGGCGCCGGCGGCCTGGTGGCACTGCGCACAGTTCGCCAGGAAGAGCTCACCGCCCTCGGCGAGGTCGGCGTCGTTGAGATCCGCATCCGTCAGGTCGGGGTCCTCAGGACCGCCGCCCAGCGACTGGATGTAGGCCTCCACCTGATCGATCTGTGTTTCCGAGTAGAGCGGATCCTTGCGGTCGGCCTGAGCCGCGGGAGCGGCGAGCGGCATACGACCGGTGGACATCTGGAAGTCCACCGCGGCCGCGCCGACACCGATCAGGCTCGGCCCCTGGGTGGAGCCCTGGGCGTTCAGGCCGTGGCAGGTCGCGCATCCCTGCGCGAACAGGGCGCGGCCCTGGCGCACGGCCTCGTTCGCGTCCGGAGTCTCCGTCGCGTTGCCCCCGGGAGCGAGCACCGTCCACATGAACCCCGTGGCCAGCAGGCCGAGGAGAAGGACGATGGACGACGACCGACGGCGGCGGCGCACGGAGGCCGACCGGGATCGCCGGGCGTTCCTGCGCGAGACGAGCCGGGGTCTGCCGGCCGCGCCCGCGGACGAGGACGCCGCGGATTCGGATGCCTTGGATGTGGTCATGTCGCTCACTGGAGGAGGTAGATGGTGGCGAACAGGGCGATCCAGACGACATCGACGAAGTGCCAGTAGTACGACACCACGATCGCCGACGTCGCCTTCTCGGGCGTGAAGCGCCCGTAGGTCGACCTGGCCAGCACCAGAACGAAGGCGACCAGCCCACCGATCACGTGCATCCCGTGGAACCCGGTGGTCAGGTAGTACACCGACCCGTAGCCGTGCGACGCCAGGGTGAACTCGTTCTCCTTGAAGTACTCCCAGGCCTGACCGCCAACAAAGACGATCCCCATGATCAGCGAGATCAGGTACCAGCGGCGCAGCCCGATGACGTCGCCGCGTTCGGCGGCGAAGACCCCGAGCTGACAGGTCACGCTGGACAGGACCAGGATCACCGTGAAGAAGAGTGCAAACGGGACGTGCAGGTGCACGGGACCGATCTCGGACCCGGCCGGGTCGCCGGTGACCGGCGGCCAGTTGCCGCTGTTGACCGAGCGGATCGTGTAGTACATCGCGAACAGTGCCGCGAAGAACATCAGCTCCGACGACAGCCACACCACTGTGCCGACCGAGACCATCGAGGGACGGTTGGCCGCCGGGTGCGCTGGAGGAGCCTTCTCGAGGACAGGGGCTGAGGCCACGACGGTCATTCTGGCATGTGACGCCGCACGCGCCACCGTAGGTTCGACAATCGGTAGGACTACACGGCGTCGACGACGCGCCGCGAGCGCCCGCCGAGCATCCGAAAATCCGCCGGGTGCTGCCGAAACACCTGCTAACACGCAGGTTCTGGCATGTGATGAGGCGCCGGCCACGCCGCGCGCCGGGCCCGGAACCCATCGGTTGTTGTGTCCCTCACCCAGAGCGGCGCGCCACGCCGGGGGTGGCCCGGACGGCTCAGTCCGCGAGGGCGGCGAGCGCCCGGATGCCCTCCGCGGGGAACGTCAGACCCTCCTCCGTCCCGGGGTCGACGGCGAGCATCAGATCCTCGGAGGGCCACATCCGCAGCAACGCGGCGAGCGCGACCCTGCGGTAGCGGCCGACGCCCGGCAGCGCGTCGGCGAGACGCCGCTCCGAGGTGAAGGTGGGGACGAACTGGCGGCCGTCGGCCTGCTCCGCGACGGGGAGCTTCACCACCCGCGCGTCACCGTTGTCCCGGGACGGATCGCTGAGATCCGGGACGAGGACGTCTGCGACGGCCAGCGCGCCCAGCGCCGCCGAGTCGTCGCGGTCGAGCGCCAGCCGGTGCAGAGCCTCGCTGGCCGGGGTCGCTCCGCCGGGGCCGGACCCGACCGGGCCGTCGTGGTGATCAGTCACAGCGCTGCTCCTGTCGGGCCGGGAATCGAGCCTGTCCTGTGCTCGCATACCCGGAGCCGCCGCAGATGAACGGCCCGCGCCGGCCTGTCAGCCCGGCAGGCGCGCGAAGCCGTCAGCCGGGCAGGGCCGTCAGCCCGGCGGAGCCGTCAGCCCGGCAGGGCGAGGTCGGCGATCAGGCTGCGCCGGGTCGCCCCGGTGACAGGGGTCCCGTCGCTGTAGGCCGGATGGTCGACCACCAGCTCGACGGGGACCTCGGGGTCGCGGAAGGCGTCCCGGGTCTCGTCCGTCAGCGGGAAGCGGAACATGTGCACGGACACGGTCTCGCTCGGGGCGTCGGGGTCCTCATCCACGCCCGGGATCTCGACGGCGGGCACCGTCACCCCGCCGATCTCCAGCGCGATCCGGCTCTGCACCCCGGACAGGCGGACGAGCTCGTCGCGGACGGCGTCCAGCTGGTCGAGCTCAATGAACATCGTGGCGGTGAGGGCGTGGCTGGACGGCAGCAGCCGCGAGTAGGCGTCCACCTCGTGGGCGACCTCGCCGGGAGCGCTGAGCCGCTCGGTGTAGACCATCTCCTGCACCTGGTAGCGCAGTGTCTCGGCGTTCTCGAACTCGAACAGCAGGATGTCGCCGACCCGCACGCGCCGCTCGGCACGGATCGGGATCATCCGCGCGCGGGCCTGGCTGCGCCGGGCCGAGTAGGACTGATGGTCCGTCGTGATGTCGGCGATGGTGAACGTCATCGTGCTACCTCCTACCCGTCGCGCCGCCCGTCCTCGTACCCGCCGGTGTCTCCTGCGGGGCGCGAGGACGCAGAGAGGCCAGGGGCGCACGGACCGCGGCGGACATCCGAAAAGGTACCGGGAGAGCCGGACGTGCCGGGTGCCGAGGCTCCCGGGCCCCGGTGAGTCGATGCGCCGGAGCTCCGGGCCCGGACAGCCCGCCGAGGCGGGCCGCCCAGCCCCGGCTCCCGGTCGGGGGTGGCCCGGGTTCCCCCGTGCCACCCCCGACCGCAGGGCGGTGCGAACCGCCCGGGAACACGGCCGCGATCAGGCGTCCGCGGTCTCCTCGGCGACCACCGCGTCAAGGGCCTTCTTGAAGCGGCCGGCGTGGGTCTTCTCGGCGCGCGCCAGCGTGGCGAACCAGTCGGCGACCTCCTCGAAGCCCTCCTCGCGGGCGGTCTTCGCGAAGCCCGGGTACATCGCGGTGAACTCGTAGGTCTCGCCGGCCACGGCACTCGCCAGGTTCTTGGCCGTCTTGCCGATCGGCTCGCCCGTCGCCGGGTCGCCGACCTCGGCGAGGAAGTCGAGGTGACCGAACGCGTGGCCGGTCTCGCCCTCGGCCGTGTCACGGAAGAGGCCGGCGGCCTCGGTCAGGCCCTCGATGTCCGCCCGGCGGGCGAAGTACAGGTAGCGCCGGTTGGCCTGGCTCTCGCCGGCGAAGGCCTCCTTGAGGTTCTCGTGGGTCTTGGTGCCGTCAAGCTTCGGCATGCGGAGCTCCTCCATCTACATCACTATTGGTTCGATCACTGCCGGCGGCCCGGGCCCTGGCCCGCGCCACCGGACTGACACGCCGGGCACAGACCACGGAACTGCAGGTCGTACCCGGTGATCGTGAAGCCGGACCGCCGTGCGATCTCGGCCACCATCCCGTCAGGGACGGGCTGGTCGATGTCCACCGCCCGGCCACACCGTTCACACACGGCGTGGTCGTGCCGGCTGGTGTTCGCGTCGTACCTGGCCGCCGTGCCGTCCCCGAGGCTCAGTTCGAGGGCGTGCCCGGTCGCCACCAGCAACGCGAGCGCGCGGTACACCGTGGCGCTGCCGATACCAGGGGCAGCGACCCGCACGCGCTCGTAGACCTCGGCCGCCGTGGGATGGTCGTCGGCGGCCTTCAGTACCTCCAGCACGGCTCCGCGCTGGGGTGTGAGGCGTAGTTCGATCCGCTCCGGCATCGGGTTCACGTCCGTCATCGGTCGGTCGGCGCCCGCCCGCGCACAGGTCCCGCGGGAGGCACGGCCGGGACGGGCGCTCGGACAATCGTTGAGAACGAGTATCAGTATCACGCCTGACGACGCCCGATGGCAAACCCCTCCGGACCGGAGGTCCGGCCACCGACCTGCCGCCAGCGCCCTCGCCAGCCCCGGGGCCGGGCCGGCACGGCTGCCCCCGCGGCGATGTCCCCGTCTGCGACGGCCCTGACCGTACCGGCCGCCACGCGGCGCCGGTGACCCGGATGGGCACGCGACCGGCACGCCGCGAACAGATAGCCTTCGGAGCGGATACCGGGCCGGTGGGACGTCCGACACCGCGGCCGGCGCCCTGTGCGGCGGCCACCCTGTGCGCCGACGCCCGGGGCCGCCGCCGGAGACCGGTGCCCACGCAGTGCCCGTACCGGCAGTCGTTCCCGATCGCCGCCCACGGCGGTCGCCCATCCGAGAGGCCCGTGGACGCCATGAGCACCGTCCTCGTCTACGCGAGCAAGCCCGACGTCCGAGCGCGTGTCCTGGCGGCCGTCGGGCGCCGGCCCGCGGCCGACCTCGACGAGATCGAGTTCGTCGAGGTGTCCGACGCGGCGACCCTCATCGACGCCGTCGACCACGGCGAGGCCGACCTGTGCATCCTGGACGCCGAGGCCACGCCGTCCGGCGGGATGGGGCTGTGCCGCCAGCTCAAGAACGAGGTGGCGGACTGCCCACCCACGCTGCTGCTGGTCGCCCGGCGCGACGACCGCTGGCTGGCGACCTGGTCGCAGGCCGACGCGGTGGTCAGCCACCCCGTCGACCCGGGCGCGCTCACCGACGCGGTCGTCGGCCTGCTCCGGGAACGCGCGAGCGGCTCAGCGGTCCGCCGGCCGGTGGTCAACACCCGCGCCTACTAGGCCCGGCGGATCCCCTCATGACGAGCACCTCGGCACCGCGTCAGGCCGCCGCCGGCAGCGGGGCGACCGGCAGCGGCCGGCGAGCCGCGCAGAGCTGGCCCGGCCTGATCAGCCTGCTGATCTCCGGCGAGCCCCTGACCACCGACCAGACCGCCTGGGCGATGGAACAGATCATGGGCGGGCTGGCCACGCCCGCCCAGATCGCCGGCTTCATCATCGCGCTGCGAGCCAAGGGCGAGACCGCGCAGGAGATCGGCGGGCTGGTCCGCGCGATGCTCGGCGTCGGCGAGGAACTCGCCCTCCCCGACGAGCTGCGGGCCGGCGCCGTCGACACCTGCGGCACCGGCGGCGACCGCTCCAACACGGTGAACCTCTCGACGATGGCGGCGATCGTCGCCGCCGGCGCCGGGGTCACGGTCGTCAAGCACGGCAACCGCGCCGCGTCGTCGGCAAGCGGGTCGGCGGACGTCCTGTCCGAGCTCGGGGTGGTGATCGACCTGCCGCCGGCCGGGGTCGAGGCCTGCCTGTCCAGTGCCGGAATAGCCTTCTGCTTCGCGCAGGTCTTCCACCCGGCCATGCGCCATGTCGGGGCGACCCGCAAGGAGCTGGGTGTCCAGACCGCGTTCAACATCCTCGGCCCGCTGGCGAACCCGGCTCGGCCGGGGGCCCAGACGATCGGCGTCGCCGACGCCCGGCTCGCCCCGATCGTCGCGGACGTCCTGGCCGACCGGGGCACCCGGGGCCTGGTCTTCCGCGGCGACGACGGTCTGGACGAGCTCACCACGGCGATGCCGTCCACCGTCTGGGTCGTGACCGCACCGCCCGGCGGGCAGGAGCGGGCGCAGGTACGCCGGGACCGTTTCGACCCGCGCGACCTCGGCATCGCCGCACCCGACGCGACAGCCCTGCGCGGCGCCGACGCCGCCTACAACGCCCAGGTGGTCCGGACCATCCTCGCCGGGGAGACCGGGCCGGTACGCGACGCCGTCCTGCTCGCCACGGCGGCGGCCCTGGTTGCCGCCGCCGGGCCGACCGAGGCCCCGGTCACGGAGCAGATCGGGGCGCAGCTCGGCCGCGCCGCGGCGGCGATCGACTCGGGTGCCGCGGCGGAGGCGCTGCGCCGCTGGGCGGAGGCCAGCCAGACCGCGGCGAAGGCCCGCGGCTGACCGCACCGCCAGACCAGCCGAGGCCGGACAGGGCACGACAGATCACGAGGATCCGCGAGGATCAACGAGGATCCACGACAAAGGGCCGCTGTCCCAGGTGACGGACCTGGGGCAGCGGCCCTTGTGCACGGCCGACGGCTCGGAACCTCGCGCGTGGCGCCGTACAGGTGCTCGGCGCCTCGCGCTCGGTGCCCGGCGCGCGCGTCAGTGCGTCGGCACCTCGTCCTCAGGCAGCGCCGGGTGCCAGAAGTTCTCCATGACCAGGCAGACAGCGAAGCCGAACGTCAGAACAGCGCCCAGGATGCTCAGCCAGATTCCGAAGGCGAGACCCATGGCGGTGACCGACGCGCTCGCGCCGAGGAAGAACGGGTAGTAGCTGCCCGGGGTGAAGTGCCCGAGCTCCCCGGCACCGTCGACGACCTCCGCGTCCGGCAGGTCCTGCGGGCGCATGCCGATCCGGCGGCCGGTGAAGACCAGGTAGCCGCCGACGAGGAAGCCGAGGCCCGCGCACAGCGTGAGTGCGGCGGTACCGGTCGGGTCCTTCGCCCAGAACCAGTAGACCAGGGCAGCCGCCCCGGCGAAGATGCCGAAGAAGTTGAAGATGAAGCCTTCGATCTTCATCGCGCTGCTCCCTGACCCAGTTCCGGTGTGGCGTGGTAATCCGCCTTGCCCGCGGCCCCCGGGAAGTGCAGGTCGAACGCCGGGCGCTCGGAGCGGATGCGCGGCAGGGACCGGAAGTTGTGCCGAGGCGGCGGGCAGGACGTCGCCCACTCCAGCGAGTTGGAGAAGCCCCACGGGTCGTCGACCGCCGCGACCGGACCCTTGCGGTAGGAGTACCACAGGTTGTAGAGCAGCGGCAACGTCGAGAGGCCCATCAGGAACGAACCGGCCGTCGCGACGGTGTTGAGGGTGGTGAAACCGTCGTTCGGGCCATAGTCCGCGAACCGCCGCGGCATGCCCTGGGTGCCCAGCCAGTGGAACACCAGGAAGGTCGCGTTGAAACCGAGGAACAGCGACCAGAAGTGCAGCTTCGCGAGCTTCTCGTTCAGCATCCGCCCGGTGACCTTCGGGAACCAGAAGTAGACCCCGGCGAAGGCGGCGAACATGAGACCGGCCACGACGTAGTGGAAGTGCCCGACCACGAAGTAGCTGTCACTCACGTGGAAGTCGATCGGCGGGCTGGCGAGCAGCACACCGGTCAGACCACCGAACAGGAAGGTCACGAGGAAGCCGACGGCAAAGAGCATCGGGGCCTCGAAGCTGAGCTGCCCGCGCCACATCGTGCCGATCCAGTTGAAGAACTTGATCCCGGTGGGTACCGCGATCAGGAACGACAGGAAGGCGAAGAACGGCAGCAGCACGGCACCGGTGACGAACATGTGGTGCGCCCACACCGCGACGGACAGGGCACCGATGCCGACGGTGGCGAACACCAGGCCCTTGTAACCGAACAGCGGCTTGCGGGAGAACACCGGGATGATCTCGCTGATGATGCCGAAGAACGGCAGCGCGATGATGTACACCTCGGGGTGCCCGAAGAACCAGAACAGGTGCTGCCACAGCATCGCGCCGCCGTTCTCGGCGGCGAAGATATGTGACCCGAACCTTCGGTCAGCGGCCAGTGCCAGCAGCGCGGCGGCCAGCACCGGGAACGCCACCAGCACCAGGATCGAGGTGACCAGCAGGTTCCAGCAGAAGATCGGCATCCGGAACATCGTCATGCCGGGGGCACGCATGCACAGGATCGTGGTGATGAAGTTGACGGCACCGAGAATGGTGCCGAGACCCTGCACCGTGAGGCCCAGCACCCACAGGTCGGAGCCGACGCCCGGCGAGTACACCTGGCTGCTCAGCGGCGCGTAGGCGAACCAGCCGAAGGAAGCCGCCCCGCCCGGGGTCACGAACCCGGTGAAGACGGTGAGGCTGCCGAACAGGAACAGCCAGTACGACAGCGCGTTCAGCCGCGGGAAGGCGACGTCGGGCGCGCCGATCTGCAGCGGCACCAGGTAGTTGGCGAACGCGAACGCCAGCGGCGTCGCGAACATCAGCAACATGAGCGTTCCGTGCATGGTGAAGAACTGGTTGTACTGCTCGTTGGAGAAGTACTGCAGGCCCGGGCGGGCCAGCTCGCCACGGATGAAGACCGCGAGGATGCCTGCGATGACGAAGAACGCGAACGACGTCAGGAAGTACATGATCGCGATGTCTTTGTGGGACGTCGTCCGCAGGTAGCCGAGCAGGCTCGTGATCGGCGGCTTGTAGTGCGTGTCCGCCGAGTCGTGTGCGTGCCCGGCCGGCCCGGCGGGCGACTCGTGCAGAAGGGTCACTGGACACTCCCGGTGGTGGCGCCGGAGGACGGCGACGCGCTGATCGCGGCGCTCTCCCGTTCCTCGATGAAGCGGTCGTACTCGGCACCGGGCACGACCTTGACGTAGAAGGTCATCCGGTCGTGGTCGGTACCGCACAGCTCGGCACATCGACCGACAAAGGTCCCGGTCTTCGTCGCGGTGAGCTCGAACTCGTTGATACGCCCGGGGACGACGTCCCGCTTGAAGAGGAACTCGGGCACCCAGAACGAGTGGATCACGTCCGGCGAGGTGAGCACGAACCGGATCGACCGGCCCTCGGGCAGCACCAGCACCGGCGCCTCACCGGGGCGGCCGGTGACCTCGACCTGGTTGGTACCCGGCGTCTCGCCGGTGTCGAGGTACTGGAACTGCCAGTTCCACCGGAAACCGATGACGTTCACCGTGACGTCGGGATTGTCCGAGAGCTTGGTGATCTCGGTCTCGTCACGGGCGGTGTAGTAGAAGAGGCCGGCCACGATCACAACCGGCACGACGGTGTAAAGGATCTCGACGGGAAGGTTGTACCGGACCTGGCGCGGCAGAACATCACTGCGCTTCCGGAACACGACGACCGCGTAGAAGATGAGAGCCCACACGAACACACCGACGGCCAGGGCGGCGATCACCGAGCCCTGCCACATGTTCAGGATCCGCGGGGTGTGGTTGGTCACACCGTCCGGGAATCCAAAGTTGGGGACGTCGCAGGCGGTAGCCAGCAGCCCTACGGCCGCCAGCATGGCGCCCATGCGCGCGCCCACGCGGCGCCGGGCCGGCCGTCGGTGTCCAACCCGACGGCTCGCCAGCTCGTCCGCGTCAGCGGTGTCAGCCGGGGCCATCGGCGTGTCCTCGACATCCGCGAGCGACGGCCGGGTCCGACCGAAGGATCTCCTCACCAGGTCCTGCCTCCCACGACTAGCGGGCGCGCGGCTGTAGGCGGATTCAGGTTCCGCCAACGCCTCGCGACCGCGTAAACGCTTCGCGGGCCGGCCGGTCCAACCGGCCTCGCTGCTTCGTCTTCCGACTGTCTTCGACACGCTGTAGATGGTGCGGCAGCAGCGTATCCCAGCAGCGGACGAGCTTCTCGCCGCAGGCCCCGTCCGGAGCTGTGAGACACGACCCGCGGGGCGTCGTGGACAGGCCCCAGGGCCCTTGATCCGGGCCAACCACCCGCCCCGCCCGGCCCCCGGCAGGTGTGTGGGCCTCCCGCTTTCCGGTCGGCGCCCCGCAAGGCCTTTCCGTTCCGGGCCCCTCCGCTGCGCGAATGCCCCGGCCGCGCTCCGGCGGGTGAGCCCGGTTACTCCGCAACGGGCGTAGCGTCACTCTCGTGCCGGCCTATCTCGACCACGCGTCGACCACGCCGCTGCATCCGGTCGCCCGCGAGGCGCTTCTCGCGGCGATCGACGACGGCTGGGCCGACCCCGCCCGGCTCTACCGCGAGGGGCGCCGGGCGCGGATGCTGCTGGACGCCGCGCGGGAGACCGTCGCCGGGGTGCTGGGTGCCCGCGCCCCGGAGATCAGCTTCACCGCCAGCGGCACCGCGGCGGCGCACCTGGCCCTTCTCGGCACCGCGGCGGCCCGCCGCCGGTCCGGTGGCGTGGTCATGGTCAGTGCCGTGGAACACTCCAGCGTCCTGCATGCCGCGCAGCGCCACGAAGGTGACGGCGGAGAAGTGGTGACGATCGGGGTCGACGGCCTCGGACGTGTCGACCCGGCTGCCTTCGCCGCCGCGCTCGACGACCGGCCGGACACGGCGGTCGCCGCCCTGCAGCACGCCAACCACGAGGTGGGCACCGTCCAGCCGGTCGCCGAGGTGGCGCGGCTGCTGCACGAGCGCGGAGTGCCCCTGGTCACCGACGCGGCGATGACCGTCGGTCGGGTGCCCGTCAGCCTGGCGGAGCTGGGCGCGGACGTCCTGACCGCGAGCGCGCACAAGTTCGGCGGGCCGCCCGGTGTCGGCTTCCTCGTGGTCCGCACCGGCACCCGGTGGGCCGGGCCGCAGCCGGCCGACGAACGCGAGTTCGGGCGCGTCCCGGGTTTCCCGAACGTGCCGGCCGTTGTCGCGGCCGCCGCCGCCCTGGCCGTGCGGGCCACGGAGATCGAGGCCGAGACACGGCGGCTGGCGGCCTGGTCGAGGCGGCTGCGCGAGCGTCTGCCGGCGCTGGTCGAGGACGTCGAGCTGCTCGGGCCGGACAGCACCGACCTCGCCGTGACACTCCCGCACGTGGTGGCCTTCTCGTGTCTGTACGTGGCCGGCGAGGCGCTGCTCGGGGAGCTCGACCGGGCCGGCATCGCGGTCAGCTCCGGGTCGAGCTGCACCTCGGACACACTGACGCCCAGCCACGTGCTCGTCGCGATGGGCGCGCTCACCCACGGGAACCTGCGGGTCTCGTTCGGGCGGGACTCCACCGAGGCCGATGTCGACGCCCTGCTGGCCGCGCTGCCGCCCGCCGTGCGCGCCGTGCGCGAGCGGGCCGGAGCGGCCGGACTGTGACCAGCGACAGCACTCCCCCGCGGGACCAGACCCTGCCGGGCCAGTCCCCGCCCGACCGGCCGCAGGCTGTCCTGGACGCGCGCGGCCGCCGCTGCCCGATCCCGATCATCGAGCTCGCCCGGCACATCAACGACGTCGATGTCGGTCAGCTCATCGAGCTGTGGGCGGACGACCCTGCCGCCGCGGCCGACGTGGCGGCCTGGTGCCGGATGCGCGGTCACACCCTGGTCGGCCAGCGGACCCGGGCCGCGGCCACCGGATCAGCGGCTACCGGATCAGCACCCCCGGGCGAAACACCCGACGGAGCGGAGCCGCCCCCCGCCGCGGCGGCGCCGCCTCCGGGCGGAGGTGACGCCTACCTCGTCCGCCGGGTCCACTGAGCGACGATCAGGCGGAGCGCAGGTGCCCGGCCACCTCGACCGCGGCCTCGGCGCCGTAGGCCTCGGAGAGCCGCGCCACGACCTCGGTCTGCTCCAGGCTGTACTCCTGGGTGCCGACAGTCTCCAGTGCCATGGTCGCCAGCAGCGCCCCGACCTGGGCGGACCGCTCCAGCGACAGCTTCCAGGAGATGCCGGCGAGGAACCCGGCGCGGAAGGCGTCGCCGACGCCGGTCGGGTCCGGCGTGCTGCGCGCGGGGACGACCGGCACCTTCACGGCCTCGCCGTCGGCGGACTCGATGACGACACCGTCCTTGCCCAGCGTCGTGACCCGGACCCCGACCGTGGCGAGGATCTCCTCGTCGGTCAGGCCGGTCTTGGACGCCAGCAGCGCCTTCTCGTACTCGTTGCAGAACAGGTAGGCGGCGCCGTCGACGAGCGAACGGATGCTGTCGCCGTCCATCGTCGCGAGCTGCTGGGACGGATCGGCGGCGAACGGGTAGCCGCGCTCCCGGCACTCCGCCGTGTGGCGGAGCATCGCCTGCGGGTCGTTGGGGCTGACGACGACGAGGTCGAGGCCGCCGAAGCGTTCCGCCACCGGGCGGAGCTCGATGCTGGCCGCCTCGCTCATCGCGCCGGGGTAGAACGACGCGATCTGGCAGAGGTCGTTGTCCGTGGTGCACACGAAGCGCGCGGTGTGGGCGATCTCGCTCACCCAGACCGAGGCGGTGTCCACGCCGTGCCGGTCGAGCCAGGAACGGTAGTCGGCGAAGTCCTCGCCGACGGCTCCGACCAGGATCGGGTTGAGGCCGAGGCGCCCCAGGCCGAAGCTGATGTTCGCGGCGACCCCCCCGCGGCGGATGCTGAGCTCGTCCACGAGGAACGACAACGAGACCCGCTCAAGCTGATCCGCGAGCAGCTGCTCGGCGAAGCGCCCAGGAAAGCGCATGAGGTGGTCGGTGGCAATGGAACCAGTCACGGCGATACGCACGAACACGCAGCCTACCGCCCACCCCTGCGCCGCCTGGCGGCTGGGCACGGGCAGGACGATCCCGGTACGGCCCTGGCACGACAGGAAAGGTAAAGCCCGGCATGACCGCTATGTCATGCCGGGCTCGCTCCACGCGAGACGGCATACGCCGCTTCGTGCGGGATCGATCTGTGCGATGCGGACTCCGCCGCAGGTCGGAGTGGGGGCGGCTGCCGCCGGGACGACGCCGCCCCACCCCGGACCGATCAGTGGAAGGAGTCTCCACACGCGCAGGAACCCTGCGCGTTCGGGTTGTCGATCGTGAAGCCCTGCTTCTCGATGGTGTCGACGAAGTCGATCGTCGCGCCGCCGAGGTACGGGAAGCTCATCCGGTCCACGGCGACCTTGACGCCGGAGAAGTCGAGGACGGTGTCCCCGTCGAGCTTGCGCTCGTCGAAGAACAGCTGGTAGCGCATGCCAGAGCATCCGCCGGGCTGCACGGCGATACGGAGCTGGAGGTCGTCCCTCCCCTCCTGCTCGAGCAGGGTCTTCACCTTGCCGGCGGCCGTGTCGGTGAGAACGACGCTGCTCGGCCTGGTCTCGGTCTCGGTTGTGTCCTGCACGGTCATAGGGGCTGCTCCCTGCCCTGTGGACGTGCCAGGTTCACCAGATTTGCTGGTACCCATGGCGGCCGTACGCGAGGGGGCGCCCGGGCGGCGACCCCTCACGGGCGACACACATGCCGTGTCGCCGTTCCTGCTCAACACCGCGAGCAAGGATCCGCTTCCCATCGTAGCCAGCGATGAGGAGGTCGGCCACGACGCGCAAGTGACATCCGTCCCCGCTTCACAGGTCCGACCGGTCCAACTTTGCGCGGACCAGGCGATCCGGAGTTAGAGTCTGAACGACCATTAGTGCACGGGACCCATGGGGACACTGTCGTGAAGGGCACACTTTCGCGGGGGTGGCTCCACCGCGGCCGGCGGAGGCCCGCCGCGGCGGCGCCGGGCCCGCGACGGCCCGGCCGACCCCACGAGCAGCGAGCGCGGCGGCCCACCCGGGCCAGCCCGAAGGAGCGGACATGACCACCAACCCGGCCCTGGAACGCCTGGGCGTCACCGCGTCGCCGCTCGCCCTGCTCCTGCTCGGGCGCGAGTCCGATCCCGGCAGCGAGCGGGGAGTCGACTGCCCCGGTGACCTGCCGCCGGCCGCCGACCCCCAGCTGGCCGAGCGGGCGGCGGCCGCCAAGGCCGCGCTCGGCGACGACGTGTTCGTCCTGGGGCACCACTACCAGCGCGACGACGTGATCGCCTTCGCCGATGTGACCGGTGACTCGTTCAAGCTCGCCCAGCAGGCGGCGGCCCGGCCCGATGCCAGCTCGATCGTGTTCTGCGGTGTGCACTTCATGGCCGAGAGCGCGGACATCCTGACCGCCGACCACCAGCAGGTGATCCTGCCGGACCTGGCCGCCGGCTGCTCGATGGCCGACATGGCCACCGCCGAGCAGGTCGCGCAGGCCTGGGACGACCTGCTCGACGCCGGCGTGGCCGCCGACACCGTCCCGGTCAGCTACATGAACTCCTCCGCGGCGATCAAGGCCTTCACCGGGCGCCACGGCGGGACGATCTGCACCTCCTCGAACGCCGAGCGGGCCCTGGGGTGGGCGTTCGGCGAGCGGCGCGGGAAGCGGGTCGTGTTCCTGCCGGACCAGCACCTGGGCCGCAACACCGCCATCGACAGGATGGGCATGTCCGAGGCCGACTGCGTGGTCTACGACCCGCGCCGCCCGGGCGGCGGGCTGACCCGCGCCCAGCTCCGCGACGCACGCATGATCCTGTGGCGCGGGCACTGCTCGGTCCACGGCCGGTTCACCCGCCAGTGCGTGGACGAGGTGCGCGCCCGCGTCCCGCAGGTACAGGTGCTGGTGCACCCCGAGTGCCAGCGTGAGGTGGTGGCCGCCGCCGACCTGGTCGGATCCACCGAATACATCATCAAGGTGGTGGATGAGGCCCCGTCCGGGTCGGTGTTCGCCGTGGGAACCGAGCTGAACCTGGTACAACGGCTGGCGAACCGCCATCCCGACAAGAAGATCGTCTTCCTCGACCGTACGGTGTGCTTCTGCTCCACGATGAACCGCATCGACATGCCGCACCTGGTGTGGACGCTCGAAGCGCTCGCCCGTGGGGAGACCGTGAACCGGATCACCGTCGACCCCGAGGTCGCGACCTACGCCCGGAAGGCCCTCGACCAGATGTTGGCACTGCCCTGATGGCCCTGTTGAAGAAGCGCAAGACCGATCCGGCGGCGGACCCGGCGAGCGGCGGGTCCGCCGACCTCGTCGAGGTCGGCCCCGCGGACACCACCGCTGGCAACGCCCGGGTCACGGCGGGCAAGGGCCGCCCGACTCCGACCCGCGCCCAGGCCCGGGCAGCCCGGCCGCGCGGCGCCACCGGTGCCGGGCGCACGACGGCGACCGGCAAGGAAGGCCGCCGGCAGCAGCGCTCCGAGCGGCGTGAGCAGAGCCAGCAGTACCGGGCCGCCATGCTGTCCGGCGACATCAGCGGGCTCCCGCCCCGCGAGCGGGCCCCGGAGCGGGTGATCGCCCGCGACTTCGTGGACACCCGGCTGAACGTCGGCCCGGTCTTCCTGCTCGTCGCCGCCCTCTACTTCGTCGGCGGCCTGGTGCCGAACAGCTACGTCCGGCTCTCGGCCACCTACCTGATGCTGGTCGGCATCGTCGCGGTCGTCGTCGACTCGTTCGTGCTCAGCCGGCAGGTGACCCGGCTCGTGGCCGAGAAGTACCCGGATTCGGGCGTCCGCGTGCGGGCCTACTCCGCCCAGCGTGCGCTGCTGCCACGCCGCTGGCGGATGCCCCGGCCCCGGGTCTCCCGCTCCGGCCGCTGAGGCCCTGGCCACCGAGGCCCGGCTGTTGTCCCTGTCGCCACCGCGATGCCGCCACCGCCCTGTCACCGCCCGGTCGCGGTCGGCGGCGGGTCGGCAGCCGTCGCGGGCCCGGGTGCAGGGACCATGTGCAGGGCCTGTGTGCAGGCGGTTCGGCGCCGACGGGTGGCCGGTGCGCCGGGCCGAGTCGCCATCGAGGGTGTGAAAAGGTTCGGATGTGAAGCATCGACGCCTCGGACGCAGCGGACTGTCGGTCAGCGAGATCTCCTACGGCAACTGGATCACCCATGGTGACCAGATCGAGGCCGACGCCGCGACCGCCTGCGTGCACGCCGCCCTCGACGAGGGCATCACCACCTTCGACACCGCGGACGTCTACGCCCAGACCCGGGCGGAGTCCGTGCTCGGCAAGGCGCTCGACGGCGTGCGCCGCGAATCCTACGAGCTGTTCACCAAGGTCTTCTGGCCGACCGGCCCGGGCGAGAACGACAAGGGGCTGGGCCGCAAGCACATCATCGAGTCGGCGCACAACTCCCTGCGCCGCCTGAACACCGACCACATCGACCTCTACCAGGCACACCGCTACGACCCGACGGTGCCGCTCGAGGAGACGCTGCGCGCCTTCGACGACCTGGTGCGGGCCGGCAAGGTCCTCTACGTCGGCGTCTCGGAGTGGACGGCGCAGCAGATCGCCGACGCCGTGCGCATCGCGGGCGAGCTCGGCCTCGACCGGATCATCTCCAACCAGCCGCAGTACTCGATGCTGTGGCGGCCGATCGAGACCGACGTCGTCCCGACCTCCCGGGACCTCGGCATCTCGCAGATCGTCTGGTCGCCGATCGCCCAGGGCGTCCTGACCGGCAAGTACCTGCCCGGCCAGCCGCCGCCGTCGGGCAGCCGCGCGACGGCGGGCAGCGGGGCCGGCTTCATCGCCCGGTTCCTGACCGACGAGGTGCTCGGCGCCGTCCAGAACCTGCGCCCGATCGCCGCCGACGCGGGGCTGACGATGGCGCAGCTGGCGGTCGCGTGGGTGCTGCAGAACACCAACGTGGCCTCGGCCATCGTCGGGGCGTCCCGGCCGGAGCAGGTGAAGGACAACGTCGGCGCCTCCGGCGTGGTCCTCGAACCGGCGTTGCTGGCCCGCATCGACGAGGTCCTCGCCCACGTCGCCGTCCTCGAGCCGGAAGGAGACTGACGGGTCCGGGCCATCGGTCTCCGGCGGTCCGTCAGTCTCCTGCGTGGGCGGTGAAGGCCCTGGCCAGCGCCGCCCACGTCCGGTCCAGATCGGAGCCGGGCAGGAACCGGTCGGACAGCTCCAGCAGCACGGTGCCGTGCGCCGCCGCCCACAGGGCCTGGGCGACGTAGGGCTCCGCGGTGGCGCGGTAGAAGGGCTCGCCCGACCAGCCCTCCAGGCCTGGCGTGAGGTCGGCCCGCCCGATCGGGTCGGCAGCGGCCAGCCGGTAGAGGTTCGGCCGCGCCAGGGCGAACCGCCGGTACTCGGCCAGCAGCCGGCCCACGACGTCG
The DNA here is from genome assembly GCF_041008525.1 of Parafrankia sp. FMc2. Classification (NCBI taxonomy): domain Bacteria; kingdom Bacillati; phylum Actinomycetota; class Actinomycetes; order Frankiales; family Frankiaceae; genus Parafrankia; species Parafrankia sp. FMc2. The sequence continues at coordinate 96,321 of NZ_JBFLUG010000008.1, forward strand.
TCGGGGCCGGCCGCGTCCACCACCCGGTGCAGCGCGTCACCGATCCCCCAGAGCGCGGTCTCGATCAACGCCGTCTCCACCGCGGGCTTGCCGGGCAGGTGCTTGTACAGCGACGGCGCGCGGATGCCGAGCACCTCACCGAGCCGGCGCATGGTCAGCGACTCCGCGCCCTCGGTCTCCAACAGCCGCTGCGCCGCCTCGACGATCTCGGTCGCCCGCGAGGAGCGGACCGGCGGCTCCGGGCGCGGCGCGGTCCGCGGGAGCGGGAGCGCCGGCGCCGGCGCCGAGACGGGCGTGGGCGCACCGCCTGCCGCACTCACCGCCGGGTGAGGACGAAGGCCGGGTGCCTCGGCGCGATCCGCGCCAGCTCCTCGTCCGTCGAATCCGGGCCCACCCCGTCGAAGAACACGCCCACCTCCGCCCTCCACTTCGCCAGATACGCCCGGAGCACCGGGACCTTCTCCGCGTCGGTCAGCTCGACCGCCTGGTAACCCGTCCGCCGGCGCCCCAGGACGAGCGACAGCTCCCCGCCGGCCGCACGGACGTTGCGGACCCACTGGCCGTGCCCGCGGGCCGAGACGAGGTACTGCTGCCCGTCCAGGTCGAGCAGGTTGACCGGGACCCGGCGGATCTCTCCCGAGGTCCGGCCGCGCACCTCGAGCACCCGGCTCCCCCACAGGCTCAGCCCGATTCCGGTGGACAGCATCACCGACCTGTTGAACAGGTTCCTGGTGAACCAGCCGGGCCTGCGGTAGTGCCTGGCCGTGCTCTGGCGGGCGGTGTGCTCGCGGGCGGTGTCCTGGCGGGCCGTGCCGACATCCTGCACTGTCATGATCTTCGCCTCGCTCGGGTCGTCGACGCCACCCCACGGCGGCTAACAGCGTTAGCTGATGTCCGTAGCTAACACTGTTAGCCCACGGGGCGTCAACCCCTTCGGGCCCGATCGATGTGACCTCGCCCGGCGGGCTCTGCGGCCCCCGGCGCCGGGCCCGCAGGCCCGGCGCGGCAGGTGTACCGGCCGCTCAGGTCACCGGACGCAGACTCATCGGCCCGTACACGCGGGTGCCTGCATCGAGCAGGCTCACCTGCGTCACACCCAGGTCCAGCAGCTCCCGCCAGGTCTCACCGATCCACGTCTCGGCGTCGCCCTGACTGGTGAACGACTCCGACCCGTTCGCGCCGCCCACCGCCACGACCGAGCCGTCCTCTCCCTCGTAACGCCAGGTCCAGCTCACGGTCCACGTCCTTCCCGACGTCCGGCGGCGCGGGCCGCCCGGCCGGGGCCACCGACGACCCCGGGAGATGCCCATCCCCCCATCCAAGCGTGTACACCCCGCGGATGACGGCCACACGCGACCGGAGACCACCGGGACCCTCGGCCCGGCGTCCCCGCGCGCGGTGGCCCGGAGATCCGGGCACAGCCCCGCAGATCCTGGCCCAGGCACGGCATCAGCCACCCGCGGGTCGGTAACGTCAGTTCCGGCCGCGGCCCGCGCGCCGCCCGGCACGCTCGACCGACGCACCTCGACCCGGCCCGGGCCAGTTCTGCAGAGAGGAAGGCAGCAGTGACTCCCGCCTACACCGCCGCGGCGGTACTCGCCGAGACAGCCGAGCACCACGAGGAGGGCGGCATGGTCTGGTGGGCCGCCACCCTGGCCACCTTCGGGGCGATCGCCGCACTCGCCGTGATCCTCACGCTGATGACGCTCTGGGAGCGCAAGCGCCACCCGCACAGCCACCACTGACCGCCGGGTCTCGACAGGCATGCGGCTCACCCTGCTGGGCACGGGTTCGGCCGACGGCTGGCCGAACCCGTGGTGCGAGTGCGCGTCCTGCGGGTGGGCCCGCGCGCACGGGCCCCGCGGTCAGACCGCCGTCCTCGTCGACGGACGGCTGCTACTCGACTTCGGTCCGGACGTTCCGCGTGCCGCAGCCCGGTTCGGGGTGAGCCTGGCCGGGCTGCGTCACGTCCTGATCGGGCACGCGCACCCCGACCATCTCGGCCCCGACGCCCTGATGTGGCGATCGTGGTCCAGCGTCGCGCAGGAGCCGCTGGACGTCGTCGCGCCGCCCGCCGCGCTGGATGTCTGCCGGGCCTTCCTCCGCCGCTGGGAGGGCAGGGAGCCAGGCGCCGACGGCTCGCCGCTGCGGCTGCTGCCCGCCGTCGCGGGCGGCCCGCTCGAGCTCGGCGGGCCCGGCAGGCCCGGTTCGGACGGCGAGCCCGGTTCGGACGGTGGTTCGCGCTACCTGGTGCGTCCGGTCGCGGCCCGGCACGGCGGCGCCGACATCGGGCCGGCCGTGCTCTACGACGTGACGGCGCCCGACGGGGCGCGCCTGCTGTACGGCTGTGACACGGCAGCGCCGCTGCCGCCCGAGACGCTGGCCGCGCTGACCGGCCGGGCGTTCGACGTCGTGCTGCTCGAGGAGAACAACGGCGACCGCCCCGGCTTCGGCGAGCACCTGGACCTGCCGTCGTTCGCCGGGCTCGTCGCCCAGCTGCGCGGCCTCGGCGCCGTCGGGCCCGGTACCCGGGTGCTCGCGGTCCACCTGAGCCACCGCAACCCGCCCGGGGACGAACTGGCCCGGCGGCTGGCCGAGATGGGCGCGCAGGCCCCACCGGACGGCACGATCCTCGACGTCCCGGCCGGCAGCGCTTCGGCCCCGGTGCCAGCCCCGGTGCCGGCGGCAGCGCCGGCGGCAGCGCCGGCGGCAGCGCCACTTTCGGTGTCCGCGGCGGCGGTGTCGCCGTCCCCGGAGGCGGCGCGCCGCATCCTGGTCACCGGCGGCACCCGGTCCGGAAAGTCGGCCCACGCCGAGCACCAGCTGCTCGCCGAGCCGGACGTCGTCTACGTGGCCACCGGCCACCCCGCGGACGGCTCCGACGCCGACTGGGCCGCGCGGATCCAGACGCACCGGGACCGCCGCCCCGGGCGGTGGACCACCGTCGAGACCCTCGACCTCGAGCCGCTGCTGCGCTCCCCCGGGCCGCCGCTGCTCATCGACAGCATCTCGCTGTGGGTCGCGGCGCGCCTGGAGGAGCCCGGCTTCGCGCAGTCCGTGGCCGGCCTGGTCGACGCCTGGCGCGACACCCGCCGGCGGGTGGTCGCGGTGACCGACGAGGCCGGCTCTGGTCCCGTCGCGCCGACCCCGCTGGGACGCCGGTTCGTCGACCACCTCGGCGAGGTCAACGCGCGGCTCGCGGCCGAGTCCGACGAGGTGTGGCTGGCCGTGGCGGGCGTCCCCGTCCGACTGCGCCCGCGCTGACCCGCGGCCCGGCCGCGGCAGGCCGGCTCTCAGCCGGGCAGGAGCGAGTACAGGTACAGCCCGGACGAGCCGGCGACCGCGAGACTGGTCCCGTCCGGTGACCAGGCACAGCCGCGCGCGGCACCCTCGAAGCGGATCATGGTGCGGCAGGCCCAGGTCCGCGGGTCCCAGATGCGCACCGACCCGTCGCCGCCCGCGGTGGCGAGCCAGGCGCCGTCCGGGGAGAAGGCCACCTCCCGCACCGTGTGCACGTGCCCCGCCAGGACGGCCAGCGGCTCGCCGGTCGGGACGTCCCAGATCCGCACGGTGTGGTCCAGCCCGGCGGAGGCCAGCACCCTCCCGGCCGGGTCGGTCGCGAGGCCGAGCACCGGCCCGCGGTGCCCACCCAGCAGCCTGCGTTGCTCCAGCGTCACGACGTCCCAGATCCGCACGGTCGCGTCGTCGCCGGCGGAGGCGAGCCAGCTGCCGTCCGGCCCGGCCACGGCGGCGAGGACCCGCGCGGTGTGACCGGTGAAGGTGGCCATCCACTCGCCGGACTCGGTGTCCCAGAGCCGCACCGAACCGTCCTCGCAGCCACCGGCGACCCAGGTGCCGTCCGCGGCCACGGTGAAGCCGAGCACGGCGACGTCCGCGGTGAGCACCGCCCGCACGTTGCCGGTGGCCGGATCCCACAGCCGCAGTGCGTCCGGCTGGGCCGGCACGACGACCCAGCTGCCGTCGGGGGCCGCCCGGCAGCCGCGGGCCGGGCCGGGCAGCCCCACCATCGCCGCGCCGGGCTCGCCCGTCCTCAGGTCCCACGCGGTGACCGTTCCGTCGTCGCTCGACGACACGACGTACCCGGCCGGCCCGGCCGGCCCGGCCGGGTTGGCGGCGACGGCGACGGCGACGGCGCAGCCACGGGAGCCCTCGTTGCGCCCCCCGCTCGACGGGCGGGGCAGGTCGCTGCCGGTGCTCCAGACCCGGATCGTGCCGTAGCGGCCGCCGGAGGCGATCCAGGAGCCGTCGGGAGCGACCACACAGGCCCGGGTACCGATCGCCCCGGTCAGCTCGGCCCGCTGGGCGCCGCCGAGCGGGTCCCGCACGGCGATCACGCCCCCGTCCGGCGCGACGAGGAACGCACCGTCCGGAGCCAGCGCGCAGGAGCGGACCGGGCGGCCGCCGTCGCTGATCACCCCGATCTGCCGGCCGGTGCGGACGTCCCAGCGCCGCACCGTGCCGTCCTCGCCGGCCGAGACCAGCCAGCTGCCCTCCGGGCCGAGGGCCAGCGCGAGTACCGGGCCGGCGTGGCCGGCCAGCGGGCCACGCCGCGCACCGCCGCCCGCCGGACCGTCCCACCCACCGGGGCGTCCCGCCATGGCTCCGGCCGCGCCACCCCGCACCGCCGTCCGCCGCTCATCGGTGGCCGGCCGGTCCGGGCTCCGCTCGAGCATGCGCCGCTCACCGGTCGGCGGACCGTCGGTACGCGGGTCGAGCAGCCAGATGAACCCGTCGTCCCCGGCAACGGCGAGGGTCGGGCCGTCAGGACCGTCGGGCCCGGCCACGCAGCAGCGCAGGGCGCCGCCCGCCACCGGCATGACCAGGCGGGCCCGGCCGGTGACGGCGTCCCAGACCCGCAGGGTGCCGTCGGCACCGACCGAGTACACCGACGCGCCGTCGGCGCTCACCGCGCACCCGTGCACCGGGCCGCGGTGCCCGCGCAGCACGAGACGCGCCGCCGGCTCGGCACCTCCGATCCCCCCGGCCGCGCCCGTGCCGCCCGTGCCGCCCGTGCCAGCACCGCCAGCGCCGCTGGCACCGACGCCGGTACCGCCGGCACCGAGGAACTCTCCGGCGTCCTTCTCGTCGGGCACATCCCAGACCCGCAGGGTGCCGTCAGCACCCGCCGAGACGAGCCAGCTGCTGTCCGGCGCCACGGCACAGCCCAGCACACTGCCGACGTGCCCGGTGAACACCGACCGCGCCGCCCCCGCGCCGACGGTCCAGGTGCGGACCGTCCCGTCCATCCCGGCGGAGGCGAGCCACCTCCCGTCGGGTGCCACCGCCAGCGCGTGCACCTGCTGGCTGTGCCCGGCCAGGACCCGCCGCAGCGCGGGGTGCGGCTGGTCGGGCAGCGCCCACCGGTTGACCAGGTGCGGGCCCTGCAGCCGGGCGGCGAGCGCGGCCCGGGCCGGTTCGAGCGTGCGAATGCCGTCCAGCCTGCTGAGCAGGACCGTGCCAAGGGCCTCCGGCGGCTCGGTCGGCCCGAGCAGGTGCGCGTTCTGGCCGAGCGCGCGGCTCAGCGCCGCCAGCACCGGGTCGTCCGGCCGCAGCGCGGCGGCGACGTCGAGGTCCGCCTCGACGGCGACCGGCCCCAGCCGGCCCACGGCGAGCTTGCCGACCGTCCAGCGCAGGTCGCCGAGCAGGGCGACCAGCTCGTCGACGCGGCCGGCCCCGGCCAGGTGGCCCGCGAGGTGCCCCCACAGGTAGCCGGACTGCTCCGGCGCCGTCCACCACGGCACGGGACGCCGCCCGGCGCCACCACCACCTCCGCCACCGCCAGCTCCGGTCGCACGGTCGATCATGCGTGCGAGCGCGTCGCACAGGACGCCGTCGAGGTCGCGCAGTCGGGCCGGGCCGACCCGGGAGCGCAGGTAGGTCCGCAGCACGTCCTGCAGCACCAGGGAGGGCGGGTCGCGCCGGTAGGCCACCACGAGCGACAGGTCGGAGAGCTCCTGACAGAGGTCGTCGACCTCGTCGCGGTCGAGGTCACCGGTGGCCGCCCAGTAGGTCTCCAGGACGTCCCGCGGGATCTCGACGTCCTCGCCGAACACCGCGAGCTCCAGGTAGCGCTCCAGGTCGTCGCCGGTAAGCAGGCCCAGGCTCGCGGACAGCGTGGCCTCGACGGCGAGGGTGCGCTCCTCGACCCGGCTGACGTCCAGCGCCGTGGGGCCGCGCCGCTCGAGCCTGCGCAGCACCCGCTCGGCCGCCCGGCGCACCGGCATGCCGTCCCGGGCCTGTCGTGCCACCGCCCGGTTGACCAGGGAGAGCAGCACCGGCCAGCGACCGGTGACCACCAGCAGCCGCCGCAGCAGCGGCTCGGGCAGCCGGGCCGGCAGGTCGCGGGAGAGCAGGCTGGCGGCCTCGCTGTCGGCCATCGCCGGCACCTGCAGGATGTCGCCGTCGGGGACCAGCCCGCGCATCCGGGTGGTGATCAGCCGGACGCACCCGGGGCCGCCGGCGAGGAACGGGCGGAGCTGGGCCCGCCGCCACACGTCGTCGAGGACCAGCAGGCGACGCTCCCGGCCGAGCAGCTCGCCGAGCCGGAAGCCGGCCTGCTCGGGGTCGGACAGGGTCGGCCTGACCCCGGACAGTGCCTCGCTCAGGTCGTTGATCCGGTCCGCCAGGTGCGGGCCGGCGAGTGACTCCCCGAGGGTCACCCACAGCACGCCGCCGTCGAACCGGGACGCGATGCGCGGACTGCCGCACACGGCGACCGCCAGCGTCGTCTTCCCGAACCCGCCGGCACCGGCGAGCACGACCGGGCGGGGGATCTCGCCGCCACCCGCCACGCCCGCGGCCGGCGGGACGGCGGCCAGCAGCCTGCCCAGCACCTCCTCGGCGAGCTCGGGCCGCTCGACGAGCCCCCGGACGGCGGGCACCATCGACGGCGGCCGCACCGGTGCCGCCAGCGCCGGCCGGGCGGCCGGCGGGGCGGGCCGGTCACTCTGCTCGCGCAGCTTGACCAGGGCGTCCAGCACCGCCGTCTCCAGCAGCCCGTCGCGGAAGTCGGCGACGATGACGCCGGCGTCGCGCAGCCGCCGGCGGAACGCCTCCTGACGGTCCCCGTACTCGCGGTCCAGGAACTCGCGGAACGGCACCTCGGCGTCGTCGTCCAACAGGAACACCAGCCGCGGCAGACCCGCCTCGGTCGCCGCCTGGAACTCCAGCTCGGTGTAGGAAAGGTGCGGCAGCTCCCGGACGGGTGACCCGTAGCGGAACCCGATGAGGCCGATGTAGACGTCGCATTCCTTGACCTGGCGCACGCAGAAGTCGGCGGGGCTCTGCGCCCGGGCACCGAAGTACTCCATGTCGACGGCCCGGTCACCGGCGAGCGCGATCGCGCGCTCGGCGGCCGCGACGAACGAGCGGTCCCGCGGGAAGCGCCGCAGTTCGCCGGTGTGGCTCAGGAAGACGGATCGGCCACGAACAGGGTCCAACGGGTCCCCCCTCCCCCAGCGCGCAGCGCCCGGTCACGTGTCCGCCACCGTCCGGCGAGCCTGAAGGATGTCGGCCGCTCCGGTACGGACACTCCGGCAAATTACCGGATCACCCTCCACCCGGCTCGCCCGGCGATCGGCCACCAGGGGACGATCAGGTAATAAGGACCTGTGGACACCACCTCGCCCGAGCCGCCCGCGGCATCCACGGCGCCCCTCGCACCCGCCGCGCCCGCCGCACCCGCTCCGGCGTCGGCCCCTGCGCCGGCACCCGGGTCAGCGCCTGGGTCAGTGCCAGCGCCGGGTGCCGTTCCCGCCGTGCCGGACCTCGACCGGGCGGCGATGGACGCCGCGCGCCGGCGCCAGGGCATCCTCACCAAGCCGCCGGGCGCCCTCGGCCGGCTGGAGGAGCTGTCGGTCTGGATCGCCGGCGCCCAGGGCCTGTGCCCGCCGCGGCCGCCGGCCCGCATCCGGGTCGTCGTCATCGCCGGTGACCACGGCATCGCCAGTGCCGGCGTGTCTGCCTTCCCGGCCGAGGTCACCGCGCAGATGGTGGCGAACTTCGCCGCCGGCGGCGCGGCCGTCAACGTCCTCGCCCGCGGGGTCGGGGCGTCGGTGCGGGTGGTGGACGTCGCCGTCGACACCCCGCTGCCGACCTCCCCGGGCGGGGTGGACGGCACGGCCCCGCCCGAGCGGTACCGGGTCCGGCGCGCGAGCGGCCGGATCGACCAGGGGGACGCGCTGACCCCGGCCGAGGTCGACGCCGCGTTCGCCATCGGCCGCCTGATCGCGGACGAGGAGATCGACGCCGGAGCGGACCTGCTCGTCCCCGGCGAGATGGGCATCGGGAACACCACGCCCGCGGCGGCGGTCGTCGGCACCCTGCTGGACCGGGAGCCGGTGGACGTCGTCGGGCGCGGCACCGGCATCGACGACCAGCGCTGGATGGTCAAGGTGGCGGCGATCCGCGACGCGATGCGCCGCTCCCGGCCCTACTCCGGCAACGCGCTCTCCGTCCTGCGGGTCGCCGGCGGGGCGGATCTCGCCGCGCTCGCCGGGCTGCTCGTGCAGGCCAGTGTCCGGCGCACCCCGGTGGTACTGGACGGGGTCATCGTCTGCGCGGCGGCGCTCGCCGCCGAACGGATCGCGCCCGGGGCGAAGGAGTGGTGGGTCGCGGGCACCCGCTCCCCGGAGCCGTCGCAGCGCTTCGTGCTCGACCACCTCGGGCTGGAGCCGCTCGTCGACGCCGGCCTGCGCCTCGGGGAGGGCACCGGCGCGCTGCTCGCCGTGCCGCTGCTGCTGGCGGCGCAGCGCACCCTCGCCGAGATGGCCACCTTCGACCAGGCCGGCGTCAGCAGCAAGGACGCCCTCCCCGCCGAGGCGGACCCCGACGGCGCGGGCGGTGACGGCGCAGGCACCGGCCAGACCGGTCCGGACGACCCTGCCCACGACGACTCCGTCTACGACGGCAGGGACTTCGACGGGACCGCCCTCGACGGCAGGGGCTTCGACGGCTCACGCACCGTCGGTGGGGGCTTCGGCGCCACGAGCGTCGACGGCGCCGGCCCGGGTACCGCATGACGGCCGCGTGATCGGGGCACGCGCAGCCGTCACCCTGCTCACGGTTGTGCCGATCCGCGGCCCCGAGCGCCTGGACCGCACCGTGGCCGGCCGGGCCATGGTCGCCGCCCCCGCGGTGGGCTTCGCTCTCGGGTTCGTCTGCGCCCTGGCAGTGGTGGCGATGCGGATCATGACCAAACCGCCGACCGGCAGCCCGCAGACGCTGCTGCCGGCCGTCGTCGGTGTGGCGTTGCTCGCCGGGCTCACCCGCGGCCTGCACCTGGACGGCCTGGCTGACGTCGCGGACGCGGTCGGCGTCCGCGGCGGGCGCGAGCGGGTGCTGGCCGTCATGCGCGAGTCGACCATCGGTGCCTTCGGCGCGGTCACGGTGCTGTTCGTGGTGCTCGTCCAGGTCTCGGCGCTGAGCACCGCCATCGCCGCCCACCGCGGCACGGTCTCCATCCTGGTCGCGGCGATGGCGAGCCGGCTCGCGGCGACCTGGTCGTGCGTCGAGGGAGTGCCCGCGGCCCGGCCGGACGGCCTTGGGGCGCTGGTCGCCGGCACCGTGCGGCGCCGGGACGCGGTCCTGGCCACCGCCGGGGTGTTCGCCGTCGCGGCGCTGGCCGGGCGGTTCGACTTCCACGGCGGAGACAACGGCCGGGCGGTCCGCGCCGTGGTCGCCGTGGCCGTCGCGCTGGGCGCCGCCTTCCTGCTCCGCCGCCGGCTGGTCCGCCGGTTCGGCGGCGTCACCGGCGACACGCTCGGCGCGACCGTGGAGATCACCGCCCTGGTCAGTCTGGTCACGATGGCGATGACCATTCCGACCCCGGCCCTGCGGCTCGTCGGCCTCGCCTAGCTCCAGCGCCTCAGCGCGGGGAGGCGGAGACGAACGGCGGGCGGACGACCGTCATCGTCGAGCTGCGGCCGCGGACGTCCACCGTGACGGTGTCGCCGGCGGTGACCGACCGGTCGAGCAGGGCGAGCCCGATGCCCTGGCGCAGGGTCGGCGAGAAGGTGCCGCTGGTGACCTCGCCGAGTTCGGCACCGTCCGCACCGTTCACCCGCATGTGCGGGCGAGGGATGCCGCGGTCGTTCGACCGCAGGCCCCACAACGACCGTGCCGGCCCGGCGGCCCGCTCCGCGAGCAGCGCGTCGCGGCCCCAGAAGGCCGGCTTGTCCCAACCGACAGCCCAGCCGGAGCGGGCCTGCACCGGGGTGCTGGTGGACGAGAGGTCCTGGCCGTGCAGCGGGTAGCCCATCTCGGTCCGCAGGGTGTCGCGGGCACCGAGACCACAGGGAAGGCCACCGAGCCGGGCCGCGACCGCCAGCACCTCGTCCCAGAGCGGGACCGCGTCCTCCCAGCGGGGCAGCAGCTCGAACCCGGTCTCGCCGGTGTAGCCCGACCGGCAGACCACGACCGGCCGCCCCTTCCACTCCGCGTCGGCGAAGGTCATGTAGGCCCCGTCGGCGGGCAGGCCGAGCGCACCCAGCACCTCGACCGAGGCGGGCCCCTGCACGGCCAGGACGGCGAACCCGGTGTGCAGGTCCGTCACCGCCACATCCGCCGGCGCGGCGGCGGCCAGCCGCCCGACGACCGCGCCCGAGTTCGCCGCGTTCGGGACCAGGAACACGTCGTCGTCGGCGTAGTAGTACGCGATCAGGTCGTCGACGACGCCGCCGGTCTCGTCGCAGCACAGCGTGTACTGCGCCTGGCCGGGACCGATCCGGCGCAGGTCGTTGGTCAGGCAGGCGTTGACGAAGTCGACGGCACCGGGCCCGGCGACCCGGGCCTTGCCCAGGTGGCTCACGTCGAAGACACCGACGGCGGAACGCACGGCCGCGTGCTCGGCCAGGACCCCGCGCCCGGCGTACTCGATCGGCATCTGCCACCCGCCGAAGGCGGCCAGCTTGGCACCCAGCTCGACATGCCGCTCGTGCAGCGGGGACCGGCGCAGCTCTGTCATGCCGGCAGCGTAACCGCCCGCAGAGCGCTCCGGCGGGTCAGCCGGGTATCGCCCGGATGGTCGAGCGGTGCCGCCGGGAGCGCTGCCCAGCTGGTCATCGGCCCGCCCGCGGCGCCGCCGGGCCGGCCCGGCGATGCCACACCGAGGCACACGCGCGGGGGGCCAATACGCTGAGGCCATGACCGTCACCGCTGCCTCCGCCACCATCCTCACCGATCTTGACGTCGACACGATCGTGATCGGCATGGCCAGCGGCGACGACGGCCCGGTCCCCCTCGGCGGGGCCGGCGCGATCGACGCCGCGCTCGGCGGCCGGCTGGCCCGGATCCTCGCCGACCTCGGGGCGACCGGCGCGATCGGGAACACCGTGCGCTTCGCGACGCTCGGCGCCACGAAGGCACCCACCGTGCTCGCGGTCGGTGTCGGGGACCACAGCCCGTTCACAGCGGGCTGGGCCGCCGGCGGCAGCGAGGCCCCCCAGGGCAGCCAGGTCAGCCCCGCGCACGAGACGTTGCGGCGGGCCGCCGGCGCGGCGGTGCGCGCACTGGCCGGCACCGGCCGGGTCGCCACCACACTGGCGCTCGCCCCCGGCGGGCTGACGCCTGCGTCACTGCGGGCCGCGGCCGAGGGCTCGCTGCTCGGGGCCTACGCCTTCGACAGCCTGCGGTCCGCCGCGAACGGGCCGGCGCCGGTCCGCGAGATCGTCCTGGTGGTCGACGATCCGGCCGGCGTGGCGCCGGCGGAGGCCGCGCTGGAGCGGGCGGGCATCGTGGCCGAGGCCGTCACCCTCGTCCGGGACCTGGTGAACACCCCGCCGAGCCACCTCTCCCCGGCACGGCTCGCCGAGATCGCGACGGAGCGGGCCGCCGCCGCCGGCGTCGAGGTGACGGTGCTGGACGAGACCGCCCTCGCCGAGGGCGGCTACGGCGGCCTGCTCGGCGTCGGCCAGGGGTCGGCCAACCCGCCGCGGCTCATCCGCCTGCGGTACGCGGGCGCCGAGGCGGCGGGTAGCGCCGGGGCGGCCTCGGAGGGCGGCGGTCCCGACACCGATCTGGCGCTGGTGGGCAAGGGCATCACCTTCGACTCCGGCGGTCTGTCGCTCAAGCCGCCGGTGTCCATGGAGTGGATGAAGAGCGACATGGCCGGCGCCGCCTCGGTGCTCGCCACGGTCGTGGCCGTGGCCCGACTGGGCCTCCCGCTGAACCTGACCGGCTGGATGCCGTGCGCGGAGAACATGCCCTCCGGCGACGCCATCCGCCCGTCCGATGTGATCACTCTGCGCGGCGGCAAGCGGGTCGAGGTGCTCAACACCGACGCCGAGGGCCGGCTGGTGCTCGGGGACGCGCTGGCCAGCGCTGCCGAGGAGGAGCCGGCACTGATCGTCGACGTCGCCACCCTCACCGGCGCACAGATCGTGGCGCTGGGCACCCGCACCGCCGGGGTGATGGGCCGCGGCGACGCGCCGGACACCGTCGTCGCCGCCGCCGGCCGGGCCGGGGAGACCGTCTGGCCGATGCCGATGCCCCAGGAGCTGCGCAAGAGCCTGGACTCGGCCGTGGCCGACCTGGCGAACGTCGCCCCCGGCGGCAACCGGGACGCCGGCATGCTGCTGGCCGCCCACTTCCTCGCCGCCTTCGTGCCCGAGGAGATCCCGTGGGCGCACGTCGACATCGCCGGCCCGTCCTGGAACGGCGGTGAGCCCTACGGTTACACCCCCAAGGGCGGAACCGGCGCCATCGTGCGCACGCTCGTGCAGCTCGCCGAGGATCGCGCGGGCGCCGGCGAGCCAGGCCACCACGACGTCGCGTGATGCGGCACAGTCGGCGCCGTCTGTCCAGACAGCGTGCCTCCGCGTGAAAGACTGGTCCCAGCCGGAGCGGTGCGGGTGGGGGACATCCGTCCCCGTTTCGCACAGTCGTTCCGGCCAGGCTCACCGGTCCTGACGACGGCCGCGCTCCCGCCGCCGCCGGGCCGTGACCCGCAGTCCGCAAGCTGACGACGAAGGGACCCTCGCGTGGCGGGCACAGCGGACGGTCCTGTCGACCTCGTCGTCCTCGGCGGCGGCAGCGGCGGGTACGCCGCCGCGCTGCGTGCTGCCGAGCTCGGCCTGCGGACCGTCGTGGTCGAGAAGGACAAGCTCGGTGGCACCTGCCTGCACCGCGGCTGCATTCCGACCAAGGCCCTGCTGCACGCGGCGGAGGTCGTCGACACCGTCACCGGCAGTGCCGCCGTCGGCGTGCACGCCACGCTGGACGGGATCGACATGGCCGGCGTGGCCGGCTACCGCGACTCGGTCGTGGACGGCCTCTACAAGGGCCTGACCGGCCTGGTGCGCTCCCGCGGCATCGAGGTGGTCGAGGGAACCGGCCAGGTCGTCTCCCCGACCTCCGTGGCCGTCGGGGACCGTCTCGTCGAGGGCCGGCACCTGCTGCTCGCCACCGGCTCCGCCCCGCGCGCCCTCCCCGGCCTGGACGTCGACCACCACACGGTGATCGACAGCAACGACGCGCTCGCGCTGACGCGGGTACCCGCCTCGGTGGTGGTCCTCGGTGGTGGCGCGATCGGGTGTGAGTTCGCCTCGCTGTGGCGCTCCTTCGGCGCCGAGGTGACGCTCGTCGAGGCCCTCCCCCACCTGGTGCCCGCCGAGGACGAGGCCAGCTCGAAGCTGCTGGAACGCGCCTTCCGCGGGCGCGGCATCACGCTGCGCCTGGGGACGGCGCTCAGCGACGCCAAGGCCACCGACCAGGGCGTGACAGTCACCCTGGCGGATGGCTCGACGCTCGACGCCGAGCTGCTCCTGGTCGCAGTGGGACGCGGCCCGGTGTCCGCCGGGCTCGGCCTCGCCGGCATCGGGATCGCCACGGACCGCGGGCATGTCGTCGTCGACCGGCACCTGCGCACGAACGTCCCCACCGTCTCCGCGCTCGGGGACCTCCGGCCGGGGCTCCAGCTGGCCCATGTGGCGTTCGCCGAGGGCATCCTGGTTGCGGAGCGTCTTGCCGGGCTCGAGCCGGTTCCGGTCGATCACGACAACGTCCCGAAGGTCACCTACTCTCATCCCGAGGTGGCGTCCGTCGGCCTGACCGCGGCCGCCGCCCGGGAACGTCACGGGGAGATCAGCACCGCCACGTACCACCTGGCCGGCAACGGCAAGGCCCGCATCCTGCGCTCGACCGGAGCGGTGACCGTCGTCGCCGCGAAGGACGGCCCCGTCCTGGGCGTCCACATGGTGGGCGACCGGGTCGGCGAGCTGATCGCCGAGGCCCAGCTCATCACCAACTGGGAGGCCTACCCCTCCGACGTCGCCCAGCTGATCCACCCGCACCCGACCCTCTCCGAGGCGCTCGGCGAGGCGCACCTCGCTCTCGCCGGCAAGCCACTGCACGTCCACAGTTAGCCTGCGGTGCCCGCCGTCCGCGCCGGCCGCCCGACCGGGCACCGGGACGGACGTCGGGCGCGACGAAGGAGTCGTTGTCAGCATGTCAGTATCCGTCACAATGCCCCGCCTCGGGGAGAGCGTCTCCGAGGGGACGGTCACCCGCTGGCTGAAGAAGGAAGGCGAGCGCGTCGAGGCCGACGAGCCGCTGCTCGAGGTCAGCACCGACAAGGTCGACACCGAGATCCCCGCGCCCGCCTCCGGCGTCCTGAGCTCGATCAAGGTCGCCGAGGACGAGACCGTCGAGGTCGGCGTCGAACTGGCTGTCATCGAGGACGGGGCCGCAGGCTCCGGTGACGGCGCGGCCCCGGCCGCGCAGCCCGAGCCGGCCCCGGCACAGGCCGCCGCGCCCGCACCGCCCGCACCGCCCGCACCTGCGCCGACCCCGCCGCCCGCACCGACTCCCGCTCCCGCTCCGACACCGCCGCCAGCACCGGCCCCGACTCCGGCTCCGCCGCCCGCACCGGCCCCCGCGCCCGTCCCGGCGCAGGCCCCGGCCGCCGCGTCCGCTCCGGACGCCGGAGCGGACGGCCTGGGCCGGTACGTGACGCCGCTGGTCCGCAAGATGGCGGCCGAGCTCGGCGTCGAGCTCGGCTCGGTCACCGGCAGCGGCCCGGGCGGACGCATCACCAAGCAGGACATCCAGGACGCGGCGCGGTCGCTGTCGGCCCCGGCCCCCGCGCAGGCAGCACCGCCCGCTCCCGCCGCACCGGTGGCCGCGGCCGCACCGGCGGCGCGGCCGGCCAGCGCACCGGCGGCTCCCGCCGCGGCCGCAGCCCGCGGTCGCACCGAGAAGCTCACCCGGCTGCGTTCCCTCGTCGCCCGCCGGATGGTCGAGTCGCTGCAGATCAGCGCGCAGCTCACGACCGTCGTGGAGGCGGACGTCACCCGGATCGCGAAGCTGCGCGACCGGGCCAAGGGTGCCTTCGCCGCCCGCGAGGGCGTGAAGCTGTCGTTCCTGCCCTTCTTCGCGGTCGCCGCCTGCGAGGCGCTGCGTGAGCACCCGGTGATCAACTCCAGCATCGACCTGGAGGCGGGCACCGTCACTTACCACGACTCGGAGAACCTCGGCATCGCGGTCGACACCGACCGCGGCCTGGTCGTCCCGGTCATCCACAGCGCGAGTGACCTGAACCTGAGCGGCATGGCGCGCAAGATCGACGAGCTTGCCGCCCGCACCCGCGCCAACCAGGTCTCTCCGGACGACCTGGGCGGGGGCACCTTCACCCTCACCAACACCGGCAGCCGGGGTGCGCTGTTCGACACCCCGATCATCAACCAGCCGCAGGTGGCGATCCTGGGCACCGGGACGGTCGTGAAGCGGCCGGCAGTGGTCACGGACCCCGAGCTCGGCGAGGTCGTCGCGGTCCGGTCGAAGGTCTACCTGGCGCTGACCTACGACCACCGGATCGTCGACGGCGCCGACGCGGCCCGTTTCCTCACCGCGGTGGCCAGCCGGCTCGAGGAAGGCGCCTTCGAGGCCGAGCTGGGGCTGTAGGCAGGCACGACACAGCGGTGGCGGTCAGCCGCGGGCCACGGGCCGCGGGTCGGGTCACACCGGCCTCGGCCCCAGCCCTCCTGGCCGCCACCGTCACCACCGCCGCTGGCCGACGGCGGCCGGTCGGCCACCGTCGGCGACGGCGCTGAACGCGCCGGGCACGGCAGTCGAGGTGGTTGAGCGAGCAGACGAGGAGCCCGGCGCATGAAGGTGGCCGTCACCGGATCATCAGGGCTGATCGGCTCCGCGTTGCTCCCCGCACTGCAGGCGGACGGCCATGAGGTCGTGCGGATCGTCCGCCGCCCCCCGGGCGACGCGTCGGAGATCCGGTGGGATCCGGCCGCCGGCATGCTGGATCCCACCGCGCTGCGGGGCGTCGACGCGGTGGTGAACCTGGCCGGCGCGGGCATCGGTGACCACCGATGGACCTCCGGCTACAGACAGCGGCTGCGGTCGAGCCGGATCGACGGCACCCGGCTGCTCGCCGAGACCCTGGCGGGTCTCTCCCCGGCCCCCCGGGTCCTGCTCTCGGGCAGCGCCATCGGCTGGTACGGCACCGCGGCAGGGTCGGCGGCGGCCGCCCTGGACGAGTCCGCCGCCCCCGGCGACGGGTTCCTCGCCGGCCTCGCCCGCGACTGGGAGGCCGCCACCACGGCAGCCGACCAGGCCGGCCTCCGGGTCGTGCACCTGCGCACCGGCATCGTGCTGTCCGCCCGCGGCGGCATGCTCCCCCGGCTGCTCCCGATCTTCCGCCTCGGTGCGGGCGGGCGGCTCGGTTCCGGTCGGCAGTGGCTGAGCTGGATCAGCCTGATCGACACCGTCGGAGCGCTGTGCTTCCTGCTGGGCGCGGAGGAGGTGCGGGGGCCGGTGAACCTGGTCGCCCCCCACCCGGTGACCAACGCCGAGTTCACCACCGCCCTCGCCCAAGCCCTGCGCCGCCCCGCCGTGGCACGGGTGCCGCGGGCGGCGCTACGCCTGGCCCTCGGCGCGTTCGCGGACGAAGGGGTGTTCGCCTCCCAGCGCCTCACCCCGGCCGCCCTGCTCGGAGCCGGTTTCGCTTTCACCCACCCGGATCTGGCTTCCGCGCTCTCGGAGGCGCTCCGCTCCGGCACCTGACCGGCTCAGCCGGGCGCGACCGACGCGCTGCTGGCCAGCCGCCACCCACCCTCTGTCCGCCGCAGGGTCAGGTCCCTGGTGCTCGGCGGCACCCGGGGCTCGCTCGCCTGCACAGCACCCGAGGCGTCGACGAAGTCGTAGGGCTCGATGCTCTCGGTGACCCGCAGGACCACCTCGTCCGCACTCTCCGACCGGATCACCAGGTCGACGATCTGGACGCGGACCGGGGTGGCGTGCACACCGCGCTCCCGCATCTGGCCGATCAGCCCCTCGTCGTGGCCCAGCGCCGGGCTGCCCGGCGCGTCGGCACCGGCAAGGGTGGCCGGGTCAGCCCGCTCGAAGGCGGCGCTGCGCGCACCGTTGAGCTCGTCCAGGACCGCACGCCAGGCCTGTTCCGGGGAGCGGCCGTTCACCGGGGTGGCGCTCGAGTCCGCCTGGCTGCCACCGGCGGCCGTCGTGGCCGCCGGTCCCCCCACGGGACCCTCGGAACCACCACCGCTCATCAGCACGGCGGCGATGACGACCGCCACGAGCCCGACGCAGCCGACCACCGGAAGCAGCAGCCGGCTCCGCGCGGTTCCGCCAGCCCGCCGCCCCGCCGTGGCACGGGTGCCGCGGGCGGCGCTACGCCTGGCCCTCGCCGCGTTCGCGGACGAACGGGTGTTCGCCTCCCAGCGCCTCACCCCGGCCGCCCTGCTCGGCGCCGGTTTCGCTT